>JAHIIS010000066.1 GCA_018899075.1 Candidatus Omnitrophota bacterium
GCTGTATTAATCGCGACCGGCTTGCCTGGGATAAGTTTGTGGAACGATTTTCCCCTCTTGTCTTCTGGGCGATAAAAGATAGACTGGGCCAGGCAAGATACCGCGGGAATCGAGAAGATATTGAGGACATCTTTCAGAATGTATTTGTTTTATTATGGGAAAAAGGTAAGCTCAAACAGGTAAAAGACAGGGAGAAGCTCTCCGGATGGCTGGCGATGGTAGCAGCAAATTGCGTGTATAATTACTTCAGAAACAAAAGAGAATCTCTCCCCGGCAAAGAGCTTTTGCCGGAAAAGACAGCTTCTCTTGACTGCCCTGCGGCCGGGACCATTGAGCAGGAAAGACTGCACGATATAATAAAAGAGGGCCTCAATTGCCTTTCCGCGCGCGAGGTCATTATCCTAAAACTAAACTACTTTTACAATAAGACCCATCAGGAAATTGGCCGGATATTGAAAATGCCGGCAAACACCGTCTCCAGTATTATAAAAAGGACTAAGGAAAAAATAAAAGAGGAATTGGAAAAGCAGGGCTGGGAAAATTTTTAAAATAATTTGCAAGAATTTTCACCTTCAGTGTGTCTATATAAGTGAGAGAGAAAATGGAAAACAAGGAAAATAACATTGACCGCTTAATTAAAGAACATTTAGAGGGGGAAATGTCTAAAAGCGAAACTCTCCCGCTTTATCAAGACTGCCCCTCTGAACTGGAACTAAGCGATTATTTAGAGAATCGCCTGAGCCGGGAAAAAGAAGATTCACTTCTTGAGCATATTGCCAGGTGCCCGCACTGTTTGTCGTTATTAGAATTGGCTCAAAGAGAAGCAGCAAAAGAGAAGGCCCAGGATAAACCGACTCCCGAAATGATCAGGCGCGCTAAGAATATTATGCAGAAAAGGCCTAACCCGCCTGCCACGGATAAAGAGGGGCGGGCAGGAAAAACAATCTTTAATTATAAATGGCAGGCCATGGCTTTCATGTCTTTCATCCTTTCCTTTGCCTTTACCCGCTATTTTCTGCAGTTTCTCGTTTTAGCGGTTATCTTCAGCATAAAATGGATTTTTGACGCCGGAAGCACCCGCACCCTGATTATGATTTATGAGGCCTGGCGCAAAAAAGACAAAGGCACCGCTCAAAGGATAATCCGGGACTTTCAGGATAAAATAGAGCAAAGAAAGTAGTCCTCTAACCCCTGCAATTGCAATACCTTCCAAACATCTCTTCCTCCGCCTTAAATTATTTTAAAATACTTTGCAAGAATTTTCACCTCTACTGTGTCTATATAGTAGGAGCACAAAATTTAAGGGAGGAGGTGAAAAAGATGGTCAACCTAAGCATCGAAGTCAAGCAGCTGCATAAGCTGGATGGCGAGGGCAAACTCAGGGCTTTTGCCGACGTGGCTATCGCAGACCTGTTTTTGGTTAAGGGCCTGCGCATCGTTGACGGGAAGAAGGGGTTATTTGTCGGTATGCCGCGCAGGCAGGGGAAAGACGGTCAATGGTATCAAACCGTCCTTCCTTTAAGCGAAGAGGTGAAAAGCCAACTAAATGATTTAGTCCTCCAGGCCTATCAAGAACAATAAGTAAACAAAATATCGGCGCCTGATCCGGGGGCTTGGGGGCGGCATCTTTTGGGACTGCGCCCAGGCCCCTAAGGGCTTGAGCGAAAGAGGGGGTGTCAAAATGCACAGATATAAACAAGATTTAGGAGCAAAAGGGGAGGGGCTTGCCTTGCAATTTTTGCGCCGGAGGGGATACAAAATTATTACCAGAAACTTTTCCTGCCGGTTTGGAGAAATCGATATCATTGCCCGCCAGGGAAAGGCCACCGTATTCGTTGAGGTGAAAACAAGGAGTTCTTGCGGGTTTGGCCTGCCGCAAGATTCAGTCAGGCGAGATAAGATAAAGCACTTGTTACGCTGTGCCCAATTTTACATTAAAAATTACGCCGACCCGGAAGGAAATTTTAGGTTTGACGTAGTCGCCATTGTTCTCGGCGATACATCCCGGATAAACCTGATTAAAAACGCTTTCTAAAAAGAATTAAGATACTTCGGCAGCTAAAATGCTCGTTACTCGCTCACATTTTTTTACGCTGCCTCAGTATCAAATTTTCGAAGAAAATTTGAGGAGGTCGCAATGTTAGCCAAAGTAATCTCCAGCACAGTAGTAGGAATTGAGGCAATCAAAGTTACAGTAGAAGTCGACATAGCAGGTGGTCTACCTGGTTTTTCTATTGTAGGCCTTCCTGACCCAGCAGTGCGCGAAAGCATCAACAGGGTTAAAGCGGCTATCAAAAACTGTAAGCTGGATTTCCCCAGCAGAAAGATTACCGTAAATTTGGCGCCTGCGGATATTAAAAAGGAAGGGCCTTGCTTTGATTTGCCGATTGCTTTAGGGATACTAACTGCTACTGGACAATTAAGCCAGGAAGCCTTAAATGGCAGGGTATTTTGTGGAGAACTCTCCCTGGATGGCACTTTAAGGCCAATCACAGGTATTTTGCCCAGGGCTATGGCTCTACGAAATTCATATTTCAAACAATTACTCCTTCCTTTTGAAAATGCCAAAGAGGCCGCAGTGGTCAATGATATAGCGGTTCTGGCCTTAGAGAATCTTAAACAGGCAGTAAGTTATCTCAACAACGAAATTGAGATTATGCCGACGAAAGTAAATGCAAGGAGTATCTGGCAAAACAACGGTGGTTGTGAATTTGACTTTGCTGACGTTAAAGGACAATTTCATGTCAAAAGGGGTTTAGAGGTGGCAGCGGCAGGCGGGCATAATGTTTTACTTGTTGGCTCGCCCGGCGCAGGAAAGACAATGCTGGCTAAATGTATGCCCGGTATCTTGCCCCAAATGACTCCTCAAGAGGCCCTGGAAACAAGCAAAATCCATAGCGTAGCCGGCCTGAGCTCAAATGGAAAAGCCATTGTGTCCAATAGGCCTTTTCGCGCGCCCCATCACTGCATTAGTGATGCTGCTTTAATCGGCGGCGGAACCCATCCCATGCCAGGGGAAATCAGTTTAGCCCATAATGGTGTCTTATTCTTAGATGAGCTTCCTGAATTCAAACGCAATGCGCTTGAGGCCTTAAGACAACCTTTAGAAGCAGGCTATATTACCGTCTCAAGAGTTGCCTCTTCAGTCAGCTACCCGGCCCGTTTCGTTCTTATTTCCGCTTGCAACCCCTGTCTTTGCGGGTTTTTCTTAGACGACTCCAAGCAATGTCATTGTACGCCCAATCAAATACAAAGGTATCTTTCCAAGATTTCGGGTCCGTTATTAGACAGAATTGACATCCATCTGGAGGTGCCCCGCCTAAAATACGACCAGATGACTTCCAGGAATAAAGCCGAGACTTCTTCGGAGATAAGAAAAAGGGTAAATAAAGCCGGAAAAGTCCAAGAGAAAAGATTAAAAAAGCTTGGATATTGCTATAATGCCCGTATGAATGCGCGCCTGACCGAAAAACTATGCCTGTTATCAGACGAGGCCCGGGACTTATTAAAAATGGCTATCCTGGAATTGGGTTTAAGCGCGCGGGCATATCACAAAGTCCTCAAAATCTCCCGCACTATTTCCGATTTAGCGGCGGAGGAGGAAATCAACGCTGAGCATATCTCCGAAGCCATCAGTTACCGCTGCCTCGACCGCAATATCTGGATGCTGTGATACTAACCTAACAAATCTAACCAGGTTAGAAAGGGAGGATTAAATGGCATTAACAATAACGCATGCAAAGAGAGAACGGTTCAATTATAAGGATGTAATATATCATATTACAACAAGGTGCAATAATAGGGAAAACTTAATA
>JAHIIS010000067.1 GCA_018899075.1 Candidatus Omnitrophota bacterium
GCGTGGTCTGAGGCAATCGCATCAATTATGCCGCTTTTGAGGCCCTGTTTTATCGCCCGCACGTCCTCCTGGCTTCGCAGGGGCGGATTCACTTTCATATTCGTATCAAAACCCAAAAGCGCATCTTCCGTCAAGGCAAAATAATGCGGGGCAGTTTCCGCTGTAACTTTAAGGCCCCTTTTCTTGGCTGCGCCAATAGCCTCTACCGACTCCTTGCAGCTTACATGGGCAATGTGCACTGCCGTCTTTGCCTCTTGGGCAAGAGCAATATCCCTTTGCACGCGTTTATATTCCGACTCACTGGATATACCTCTTAAACCCGTACGCGTGGAAATAATCCCTAAATTAACCACGCCTCGATTAGAAAGCGATTTATCTTCGCTGTGGCATATTACCAGTAACTTATTCTCTTTGGCTTTTTTAAGCGCCTCAAGAAACAAACCGTCGCTATCTACGGAGGCGCCGTCATCGGTAATGGCTACTGCCCCCTCCTCTTTTAACTTGGCAATATCGGTGAGCTCCTGCCCCCTGCGCTCTTTAGTAACTGCGCCGGTGATAAACACATTGGCCTTTGCGCTTTTTTGAATAAGCCTTCTTAATAATTGCGCATTCTCTGCGCAATCAATGGCCGGCGTTGTATTGGGCATAGCCAAAACTGAAGTTATCCCGCCCTTGAGCGCTGCAAGTGTCCCTGTGGCAATCGTCTCTTTGTCTTCCCGGCCGGGTTCCCTTAAATGCACATGCATATCTACAAGGCCCGGCATTACGAGTTTGCCTTTTGCGTCTATAGTTTCTGCCCCAACGCAACGGATATTTTTGGCAATTTTGCGTATCTTGGCGTTCTCCAGCAAAATATCATAAATGCCGTCCCGTCTATTTGCCGGATCGACTACACGACCGCTCTTAATCAATAGCCTCATGCTTTATCTCTGCCCTGGGCGACCAAAAATAAAACCGCCATCCTTACGGCAATGCCGTTGGTAACCTGCTCTAATATTACGGAATTTTCGCCGTCAGCGACCTCGCTGGATATCTCAATCCCCCGGTTAAGGGGCCCGGGATGCATTACAATAATCTTCTTCTTTGCTTTCCTTAATCTTTCCCGGGTAATGCCGAAGTTCCTGAAATATTCCAACTGTTCGGGGAAAACGGCCCCTTCGTCACGCTCAAACTGCATGCGTAAAACATTCACGGCGTCCGCTTCTCTTAAGGCCTTATCGATGTCATAAGTAACCTGCGCCCCCATCTTTTCGATGCCGGGCGGGATAAGCGTCTTCGGAGCGCATACGATTACTTTAGCGCCTAATTTTGTCAGTCCCCAGATGTTGGAACGGGCCACCCGCGAGTGGGCAATATCGCCGACTATACTGATATTCAACCCCTCTATCTTATGTAGCTTTTCTTTTAAGGTAAAAATATCTAAAAGCGCCTGTGTGGGATGCTCATGCCAGCCGTCGCCGGCATTAACAACGCTGATGCCTACATGGCGGGCAAGCATCGACGCCGCGCCGGAAGAATTATGCCTGACTACAATGATATCGGCGTTTAAGGCCTGGATATTTCTGCCCGTATCAATCAGCGTCTCGCCTTTTTTTATGCTTGAGGTTTCGGTGGAAATATTAATCACATCAGCGGACAGCCTTTTGGCGGCGACCTCAAAAGAGACCCTGGTCCTGGTGGAGGGTTCATAAAATAAATTCACCACGGTCTTGCCGCGCAGCGCCGGAACTTTCTTAATCTCCCGGGAAGAAACCTCTTTAAACGATTCCGCCGTAGATAAAATGAGCTCGATTTCCTTTCTGCTTAAATCTTCCAGGCCTAATAAATCTTTTCTATGCCACTTAACCATAAGACACCGAAACTTTACTATGTCGCCTCCAAAATCAGCACTTCGTCTTTCCCGTCAACTTCTTTTATCCTTACCTGCACTGTCTCTCTTAAAGAAGTGGGCACGTTCTTGCCGATGAAATCCGCGCGGATGGGCAACTCCCGGTGGCCGCGGTCGATAAGCACAGCCAAGCGAATATATCTTGGCCGGCCGAAGTCGATTAAGGCATCCAGGGCACTTCTGACAGTGCGCCCGGTATAAAGCACATCGTCGACCAGAATAATCTTTTTGCCCGTAATATCAAAGTCTATCTCTGTCTTATGCACCACAGGCTGCTCGGAGACTTTTGTCAAATCATCGCGATATAAAGTTATGTCCAGGATGCCTACGGGGACCTTAACCATTTCTATCTTCTCGATATAAGCAGCCACTCTTTCGGCAAGGTAGGCGCCGCGGTTGCGGATACCGACAATGGCCAGCTCTCCGGTGCCTTTGTTCTTCTCCACTATCTCGTGGGCGATGCGCATTAAAGCGCGCTCCATCGCCTCTTTGTCCATTATCCTGGCCTTTTCTCTAAACTGCATTAAATTCTCCGGGCACAAAAAAACCTTACCGCTTTTTCGGGTAAGGTTCGTTTTTTAAGTTATAGCGCATCTTTAGCTCCTTTTCCCGCCTCACCGGACGGGCTTAAAAGGGTCTCTGATTGTCAAAAAAGTATATCATAATATCTCTATTTTGTCAAGAAATATTTCCATTTTTTGGTTTAGACCTTTCGTTGCGTCAACAGCACCTACGGTAAAAAGGAATTACGAAAGTCTATCCTTTAGGATTAAGCTGCACTTTCCCTTTTATCGCTACGACAAACTCTCCTTTGGGCGGATGCTTTTGGGAATATTCTAAAAGAGAGGCGGCGCTGCCCCGGATTATCTGCTCAAACTTCTTCGTAAGCTCCCTTAAGAGCGCTATTTCTCTGTCGCCTAAAACTTCTTGTATGTCCCGGAGGGACTTTATTAGACGGTGAGGCGATTCATAAAAGATAACCGTCCTTTTTTCGTCCAGAATTTCCTTCAACCTCTTCTTGCGCGCGCCGGATTTTGGGGGCAGATATCCTTCA
>JAHIIS010000068.1 GCA_018899075.1 Candidatus Omnitrophota bacterium
CGTTCTTCCTGATTTTTAACATTAAATGACCTCAGGGGCTAAAGAAACTATCTTCATAAAATTCTTATCCCTTAACTCCCGGGCAACAGGCCCAAAGATTCTTGTGCCCCGCGGATTCATCTGGGCGTCGATAATTACGCAGGCATTGCGGTCGAACTTTAAATTTGAACCATCCGGGCGGCAGATTGGGCTTTTGGTTCGAACCACGACCGCCTTTACCACCTCTCCCTTTTTTACCACCGCATCGGGAGTCGACTCTTTAATGTTACAACTAACAATATCTCCGATATCCGCATATCTTTTGCCGGAACGCCCGATTACGCCTATACAAGAGGCCCGTTTTGCCCCGGTGTTATCCGCTACATCTAATATTGTGCGCATTTGTATCACTGTTCGTCGTTTCACTCCTCACAGTCGCTAGTCGCTGGTCGCTTGTATTTAGTTTTTTACTGAATACTAGATACTAGCGACTAGATACTACTTCAACAAGGCGCCATCTCTTTTCCCTGGAGAGGGGGCGTGTTTCCATTATCCGCACTTTGTCGCCCGCCTTAGCCTGATTTTGCTCATCGTGAACCTTGAACTTGGCAGCGCGCCGTATGACGCGGCCATATTTTTTATGTTCGGTAATCCTATCTACCCTTACCACTATGGTCTTGTCCATCTTATCGGTAAGGACAATACCTTCTCTAATCTTTCTTTTGCTGCGGCTTTTGCTCATCCTCTTTTTCCTTAGCGATTGTGTTAATCCTGGCGATATCCCTTTTAATGCTTCGAATAAGACTTGGCTTCTCTAATCTTCCTGTTTTCCCCTGGTATCTTAAATTAAACAGCCCTTCTTTTAAAGAATGAAGTTTCTGCTCTAATTCTTGTAGGGTCTTCTCTCTTAATTCCTTTGGCTTCATCGTTGTAATTTTAATGTTTTTTTCGGGAAATGAATTTAGTGCTAAAAGGAATCTTATGGGCTGCCCGCCTCAATGCCTCGCGGGCTACATCTTCATGCACGCCTTCCAGCTCAAAGAGGATACGCCCGCGCTTCACCACACATACCCAATACTCGGGCATACCTTTGCCTTTGCCCATTCTTGTTTCTGCGGGTTTTTTGGTTACCGATTTGTCGGGAAAAACCCTGATCCAGACCTTCCCTGTTTCCCTCAGATGTCTGGTTAAAGAAACTCTTGCTGCTTCAATCTGCGTGTTGGTTAACCAGGCATTTTCTAACGCCTGTAATCCGTATTCGCCGAAAGAGATGCGGCAGCCTTTCGTGGATAGACCCCGCCGCGTCCCTCTCTGATGTTTACGATATTTAACTCTTTTTGGCATCAATACCATCTTTGCCTACCTTTTTCTGCGGATATACATCGCCTTTATAAATCCAGACCTTCACGCCGATGGTCCCGTAGGCGGTGTTGGCAATACTTATACCATAGTCTATATCTGCCCGGAAGGTCTGCAAAGGGAGCTTGCCTTCGTGGTAACCTTCTCTTCTGGACATCTCCGCTCCACCGAGCCTTCCGCTACAGGCAATCTTTACCCCCTCGGCCCCTGCGCCCATAGTTATCTGAATAGCCTTCTTCATCGCCCTTCTAAAAGCTATTCTTTTCTCCAGCTGAAAAGCTACGTTTTCCGCTACCAGCTGCGCATCCAGTGCGGGTTTTTTAATCTCCTTTATATCGACAAAGATTTGTTTTCCTGTTATATCCTGAAGTTCGTCGCGAAGCCGGTCGATATCGGCGCCGCGCCTGCCGATAATCACGCCGGGCCTTGAGGTATGCAGGACAATTCTTACCCTCCCTGAGGCCCTTTCGATTTCTATAGAAGATACGCCCGCAGTAGAAAAAGCGGCTTTTATATATTTGCGAATCCTGAAATCTTCATGGAGAAGCAGGGGAAAGTCGTTCTTCTTGGAAAACCAGGACGATTTCCAGCCTTTTATAAAACCCAATCTTAATGCGTAGGGATGAACCTTTTGACCCATTTTATTTTTTAACCCTGCGTTTTTGAACCTTCCTTCGACTCTGCTGTCGAACCGTTTTCTTCGCGACCCTGACCGGTTTTTTCTTAACGCTCGCCAGTTCAACTGCCAGGTGCGTGCTTCTGCGGCGGATCATTGTTGCTCTACCCATTGCCGCGGCACGATACCGCTTCAACATAGGACCGCCATCGGCGGTTATTTTAGATATAAATAGTTCGTCCGTCAAAACCTGTGGATTCAGCTTGGCGTTACTTACGGCTGACTTTATGAGCTTCTCCACATATACCCTGGCCCCTTTGTTTATACTCGCCAGGGTTGCTAACGCACGAATTACTTTTTCTCCCCGGACCAAGTCGATAACCTGCCTCACCTTTCGCGGAGAGACGCGGATATACCTTGCATAAGCCTTAGAAACTATCATATTTTCCCCTATATACTTAAAGCTTACAGCTTAAAGCTTGTTATGTCTTCTCAAGAGAAACTTTACTTACCCCGCCGTGTCTTCTAAAAAGTCTGGTGGGGGCGAATTCTCCGAGCTTATGCCCGACCATATTCTCGGTGACAAAAACGGGGATGAATTTGTTGCCGTTGTGAACCAGAAATGTAAAACCCACAAAATCAGGACTAACCGTAGAGCGCCTGGCCCAGGTCTTAATCGGCTTTTTCTCTCCCCCTAAGCGGGATGCCTTTTTAATCTTCTTCAGTAACTTCTCATCTATATAAGGGCCTTTTTTTAATGAGCGTCCCATCTTTTAAACTTGCGTCCTCCTCTTCACAATGTATTTATTTGATGCCTTTTTTTTCTTTCTGGTCTTTAGTCCTTTCGCGCTTTTCCCCCAGGGGCTTACAGGGTGTCGGCCGCCGGAAGATTTACCTTCGCCTCCCCCTAAAGGATGGTCAACGGGATTCATTGCCACCCCTCGAACGCTCGGCCTCCTTCCCAGCCATCTGCTCCTTCCCGCTTTTCCGAGAGTCACTCCTTCATATTCGATATTACCCACCTGGCCGATAGTCGCCCGGCAGTCAAGAGGAATTTTGCGTATTTCCCCCGAAGGAAGCTTGAGTTGCGCAAAATTACCTTCTTTGGACATAATGATTGCCGCCCCGCCCGCTGAGCGCACAAGCTGCCCGCCTTTGCCTCTGGTCAATTCTACATTGTGGATAGGCGCGCCGGCAATGATATTGCGCAAAGGCAAGGTATTGCCTACCCTCATCTCTACATTATTGCTGCCGGCAATGATTTCATCATTTACCTTCAAGCCCAATGGACAAATAATATATCTTTTTTCTCCGTCCGCATATTGAACTAACGCGATCCTGCTTGAGCGGTTAGGGTCGTACTCAATAGTTAAAACACGGGCGGGCATATCTACTTTGCTGCGCTTAAAATCGATAAGTCTTAACTTTCGCTTGTGCCCTCCGCCGCGATGCCGCACGGTAATGCGCCCATGAAGATTTCTGCCCCCTGTCTTCCTTAAAGGCCGGGTTAAAGACTTCTCCGGCTTTCGGGCCGAGATCTCTTCAAACGTAGAAACGCTCATCCATCTTCTTGCAGGACTGGTTGGTCTATATTTCCTTATTGCCATCAGGTAACCTCAATCTTATGCCCTTTTTTTAAAGTAACAATAGCCTTTTTCCAATCAGCTGTCCTGCCCGACTTATATCTAACCCTCTTAGGCTTTCCTGAGACAACTGTCGTATTGACTTTGGCTACCTTTACCTTATAAATTTGCTCTAACGATTCTTTTATCTGAATCTTATTAGCTCTCTTGTCAACAAGAAACAAGTATTTATTCAAAGGCAAAAGATCCGTCCCTTTTTCGGTCCTTAATAAGCTTATCACAACGTCGTAAGGGCTTCTCATTAACGGCTAATTCTTTCTTAATTTTACCAGGTTCTCTAAAGCCTGCTTAGAAAATATTACTTTTTTGTGCCTCAGCACATCGTGGGCATTAATATTATTAAATGCCTTAAGGCTTACCCCGGGAATATTCCGCGAAGCGCGCAGAACATTCGGGCTATGTTTTTCTATCACCACTAAAGGTTTATCTTCCGCCTTTAAAGCTCTCAGAAACGAGAGAAACTCTTTGGTCTTGGGCCGGTCTTGCGGAATTTCCTCTACCACCACAATCTCATTATCTCTGATTTTACCATTGAGGCTTACCTTGAGCGCAAGGTTCCTTATGTTCTTTGGCAGCCTGTACCCGTATCTGTTTTGCCCGGGATGGGGCCCGAATACAACGCCGCCTCCTCTCCATAAGGGAGACCTGATTGAACCGGCTCTCGCCCGGCCTGTCCCCTTTTGTCTCCAGGGTTTGCGTCCGCCTCCACGCACCTGGCTCTTGTCCTTTGTAGAAGCGCAGCCTTTTCTTCGCCTTCCCAAATACATCAAAACAGTTTGATGCAATAGAGGCTTATTTATCTTACCGTCGAAATAAGCCTGGTCCAGGGAAAACTTTCCCTTAACCTTTCCTTTTATA
>JAHIIS010000069.1 GCA_018899075.1 Candidatus Omnitrophota bacterium
CGGATCTTTTCTTCAGCCGGTTTGTAGTCCTTATTTTTAAGGAGATTCTGAGCCTGGATAAAAAGTTCGTTCAGCTTTTCACGCAAAATCTTTTTTTGCCGGCGCATAAAAGTTTCAGCAGCTTTCTTAAATGGCCGTACGGTGTCGCCGACTTTCATAAATCTATTTTTATAAGTATATTCTATATCTGCAGCCGAAAATGTTTTTCGTACTTTCACTACCTTAATTTCACCAATCTTGGTATCCCTACGGTAAACTTCAAAAGAAAAATCTTTTTCTACTCCATCTTTTTTGCCCAGATTAATTACCACAAAAGCCATATTTTGGTCAATATATACAATCCGTCCGAAAGAGGGGTCTCCTTTTTTAGTTTTCGCTAATGCATCCGAAGAAACATATCCACTTATAAGTGTAAGCATAAAAATTACCATCGCAAACTTCAAAAAGCATCTCTTCATTTTTCTAATTCCCCTTTTTTAAGTTTCTCCTTTTAAAGAAACGAATCTAATATCAACCAAAGGCCTCTTTAAAGTCGTAACTATTTTTAAAGTCTTCGATAGAGTCCTGTTCTGTTTTGTTTAAGATACTGGCGTCCACTAAGTTGAACACGATGTTCCCAAAATCTTCCGTAGAGTTTACTCCCCAATGTTCAAGCACTGTGCGGGCCATCGGCCCAAACTGTCCCTTTGCGTATTGTTTTATACTTTCTAAAAGCTCTTTCCCTGTAACATGCCGCGATTTTTTTAAGCTGCTTACGGCATAATTTAGCGCCTCCAAAACAAAATTATAGGCGCCTATCTTATAGCGGGCGTCTCGTTTGACAATATCTTCTATCGTTTCCAAAATATTTATTGTATGGCCCATGGTTTCAATACTCTATTCCTGCCCGGGCAGTAATACCCTTTTTGTAATAATGTTTTAACTCTCTAATCTCGCTTACCAGGTCTGCAATTTCTAAGATTTCAGGATGGGCGCATCTTCCGGTAATAACTATCTCCACAGACTTAGGTCTATTTTTTAAAATCTCTTTAACCTGTTGAACCTGAAGCAAGCCAAAGTCGAGCGCAACGTTTAACTCGTCCAAAATTATTAAATCGTATTTTTTGCTTCCTATTGCCTTTTGGGCAGCGCCTAATCCCTCTTGTGCAAGTTGCTTATCTTTTAAGCATACGGTATCCCTGGTAACCCATCTTTTTCTGCCTGTCTGCAATATTTTAAATTTATTAAAACGCTGAGCTGCCTTTATCTCGCCAAGGCCTTTGCCCTTCTTCATAAATTGGATCAAAAAAACCCTTTTTCCCCACCCTAAAGCCCTGAAGGCAAGGCCTACGGCTGCGCTGGTTTTACCCTTGCCGTTACCGGTATAGACGTGAACCATTCCGTTTGGACTACTTTCTGTTTTCACAGCTTTATCATACAAAATAAATCTCCGCCTGTCAACAAAAAACGGATAAGCGTGTCTTTTTTACGCTTATCCGTTCACTTAAATTACAGCAAAATCAAAGGAGCCGATAAAGCCTAAAGCTGTTCCAGCACCTCCTGCACTTCGGCAACCCAGCTACCATCCCGGCCAATGCCTGTGCATCTATTTTGACAACCCGAAGGCGCACTTACTTGCCCTCTTTGCGTCCTTTTGCCTACGGCATTTTTTGCCGGCTTAGGTCTGTGGCTTTGTGCCCCAGCCTTTCGGCTGGTTTACCTTTATCGGCTCTACAATAAGTATAGCACAACATCGCAGCTTAGTCAACTCCCAGCCGCAAGCCTCTACTTCCCCATCCCGACGCGCTGGACAACCTGAAAAATTTTACCTTCGGTCTGAATAGAAGGGGCAATAATAAGTTCGCTGCGGTGCATCTCTTTAATATTTTTAGCCCCCACGCTGCCCATAGAAGTCGAAAGGGCCCCCATCAAATTTTGCGAACCATCATCGACTCTTGCCGGGCCAAAAAGTATCTCATCCAGCGTGCCGGTTATCCCCACTTTTATTCTTGTTCCACGCGGGAGATTGAAATGGGGCGTAGCCATTCCCCAGTGGTAACCTCTACCGGGCGCCTCGCCTGCGCGGGCAAAGGCCGAACCCACCATTACTGCGTCTGCGCCGCAGGCAAAGGCCTTACAAATATCTCCGCCCGTGCGCATACCGCCGTCGGTAATAATAGGAATATACCTTTTGGTCTTTTTGTAATAACCGTCCCGAGCAGATGCCGCATCGCAGGTAGCCGTAACCTGAGGCACGCCAATACCTAAGACACCTCTTGTGGTACAGGCGGCCCCCGGCCCAATGCCAACCAATATGGCGCTGGCTCCTGTCTTCAACAGTCCCAATGTCATTTCGTAAGTAACGCAATTGCCTATAATTACAGGGATCCCGGTCTTTTTGCAAAACTTATGCAGGTCTAACGCCTTGTATTCACTGGAGATATGTTTTACGCTACACACTGTAGACTGGACTACAAATATGCCGCAACCTGCCTCCTGGGCAATGGAGGCAAATCTTTCTGCTCTCTGTGGTATAGTGCTGACTGCTGCCGGAACGCCGGCTTTCTTAATCTCTTCTACTCTCTTAGAAATAAGTTTTTCTTTTATCGGTTCAAGATAAATACTCTGGACAAGTTTAGTGGCTTCCTCCGGCGTTGCCTTAGCAATCCTATCCAGAACCTCATCAGGATTGCTATATCTTGTCTGCACCCCCTCTAAATTTAAGACTGCTATCCCTCCAAGCTTGCCCATCTTAATAGCGAATTTCACATCTACTACCCCATCCATAGCCGCCGCCATTATTGGCACGCGGAAGGTGCGGCCGGCGATTTTCCAGCTGGTATCCACCTCACGGGGATTTATCGTTACAGAGCCCGGGACTAAAGCAACTTCATCAAATCCATAACAACGCCTGGCCTTTCTTCCTTTTCCTATAAATAATCCCATTTTTGCCTCCGTACGTTAGAGTATAATCATATAAAAACAACAACGAAAAGTCAAGAAAAATCCCTGCCGAAGGCGGATTTTTCTTGATCCTGAGGCTACAAGCCGAAGGATCTTGGGCAAGAAAAATAAGGCCTCTTGCAGTTATATACCGCAAGAGGCCATTCAGCAATTTCGAAATTCGAATTTCGAATTTCGAATTTTTCTTAATACATTCCCCCCATTCCGCCGCCGGGCATACCGCCGCCGGGCATCATAGGTGAGCCGCCTTTTTCTTTTTCGGGTATGTCGGTAACAAGGGCCTCGGTCATTAAAAGGAGTGAGGCTACTCCCGCAGAATTCTGTAACGCTGTTCTTGTAACCTTGGTGGGGTCGATTACTCCCGCTTTAATCATATTTACAACTTTATCCTGCGTTACATCATAACCGACATTGGCTTCCTCTTCTTTTACTTTGTTAACCACTACCGAACCTTCTAAGCCGGCATTCTCCACTATCTGCCTTATCGGCTCTTCCAGAGCGCGCTTGACAATGTCCCGGCCAACGGTCTCATCGCCCGCAAGGCTTAATTTTTCCAGAACCGGAATGCAACGTAGAAGGGCCACCCCGCCGCCGGGTACTATACCTTCTTCTACGGCGGCTCTTGTAGCATGAAGGGCATCTTCTACGCGGGCCTTTTTTTCCTTCATTTCGGTCTCGGTAGCCGCGCCTACATTAATTACCGCCACCCCGCCGGCCAGCTTGGCCAGGCGTTCTTGCAATTTCTCCTTGTCGTAATAGGAATCCGAATCTTCAATCTGCTTCTTAAGCTGAGCGATACGTCCGTTGATTGTCTGGGGTTTACCCGCACCTTCAACAATGGTGGTATTTTCCTTATCAATGGTAATCCGCTTTGCCTGACCTAAGTCTTCGGTAGTAATGTTCTCTAATTTGCCTCCCAGGTCTTCTGTTATCGCTCTTCCGCCTGTAAGCACGGCTATATCTTCAAGCATAGCTTTGCGCCGGTCGCCGTAGCCTGGGGCCTTGACCGCACAACAGGTAAGCGTGCCGCGAATCTTATTTACCACCAAAGTGGCCAGAGCCTCGCCTTCTATATCTTCGGCAATTATCAAAAGGGGCCTTCCTGTCCTGGCTATCTTTTCGAGCAACGGCAACAGGTCTTTCATTACCGATATCTTCTTTTCCTGGATTAAAATATAGGGATTATCCAGAATTGTCTCCATCCTTTCGGCATCTGTAACAAAATAAGGAGAAAGATAACCCTGGTCAAACTGCATCCCTTCCACTACATCTAAGGTAGTAGCCATCGACTTTGCCTCTTCGACGGTTATCACTCCGTCTTTGCCGACCTTGTCCATTGCCTCGGCAATTAAGTCTCCTATAGTAGTGTCACAGTTGGCGGCAATAGAGGCAACCTGAGCAATCTCCTGCTTTTCCTTGACCGGCTTGGAAATCTTATTTAACTGCTCAACTACCGCTTCAATGGCCTTATCTACCCCCCGCTTTATCGCGGTAGGGTTTGAGCCTGCCGCTACGTTCTTCAGTCCCTCTCTGTAAATAGCCTGGGCAAGAACAGTAGCTGTTGTGGTGCCGTCTCCTGCGGTGTCCGAAGTCTTGGAAGCCACCTCTTTAACCATCTCTGCGCCCATATTTTCATAAGGGTCTTCCAGCTCTATCTCCTTGGCCACGGTTACCCCGTCTTTGGTGATTGTAGGAGCGCCGAACTTTTTATCTAAAATCACATTCCTTCCTTTAGGCCCGAGAGTGACCTTTACTACCTCGGCAAGTTTGTCTATCCCTGCCTGAATTGCGCGTCGGGCGTCTTCGCCAAATTTTAATTGCTTTGCCACCTTAAACCTCCTTATTTTATAACCGCTAAGATATCTTCTTCTTTGACAATTAAATATTCTTCGCCCTCTTTAGTAGTTACTTCGGTGCCGCTATATTTAGCAAAGAGGACTCTATCGCCTGCTTTTACTTCTAAAGGTTTTACTGTACCGTCTTCGCCAGTCTTGCCTTTGCCTACAGCTACTACTTCACCCTCCTGGGGCTTCTCTTTGGCGGTGTCAGGTAAGACTATGCCTCCTTTTGTCTTAGATTCTGCTTCTAATACCTTAAGTAAAACGCGGTCTCCTAACGGCCGAATCCCTGCCATTTGTTTGCCTCCTTCTTTTTCTATTTTTCTATTTTTAGCACTCTTCAGATGAGAGTGCTAATTTTAACTGATTGATTGAAAAAAATCAAGTCCGATTTTGGCATATTAAAGGCGATTTTCAGGCAAAATGGTTGATTATTGGGCAAAATTGGCCTATTCTTATTATCTTTTAAGTCTTTTTGTTTGTTTTCTCCTTTGAAGAGCTGTCTTGAGCAGGCCTTCTAAGGTTAAATTTTCATTAATTCTATCGATAGAGCGGCAATAATGAGACATTAAAGAGGCCTTTCCCCCTGTGGCTACGACATAAGGCCTTGACTTTAATTCCTTTTTCAGCTGCTGTAACATTCCCTCCACCAAAAAACTATATCCATATACAAGGCCGCTTCTCATACTGGAGGCCGTCTCCCGCCCTAAAAGGGCCCTGGGCCTGCCTAAACCTATTTCAGGCAATAAATCAGCGGCTCTTGTTAAGGCCTTCAGCGAAACCTCCATTCCGGGGACAATAACCCCTCCCAGGTAGCTTCCCTGGGCCGTTACCAAATCAAAAGTAAGGGCGGTCCCGAAGTCCACTACAATTACCGGGCCGCCGTATTTACTGAATGCCGCCGCGGCATTGGCTAATCTATCCTGGCCAACCTGCCCCGGCCTTCTATAGAGGTTTTTAATCGGCGCGACGATATCCTTGCCTAAAATTAAGGGCTTAATCTTTAGGAGAAGAAAAAGGGCCTTTTTAAATATTTTAGTAAGATTGGGCACTACGCTGCAAATAATAATCTCGTCTATATTAGCATTTTTAACTTTCTGCCTGGTGAATAGCCTTCTTAAGAGCTTTTTATACTGTTTAAGGGTAGCGCCCTTATCAGTAACCAGTCTCCAGTTACAGAAGGCCTTCTCGCCTTTAAATAAGCCTATTTTTATATCGGTATTGCCGATATCTATTGCCAGAAGCATAGTGTTTACTTTTTGCCTTTTATTCTCGAGCCAATCTTTACAGCCAATTTAATCGCTTCAACCATCGAGCCGGGATTGGCCTTATTTTTTCCTGCTATATCATAGGCAGTCCCATGGTCGGGTGAGGTGCGCACGAAAGGAAGCCCTAAAGTAAGATTTACTCCTTGATGGAAGGCAAACGTCTTTAAGGGGATCAGGCCCTGGTCGTGATACATCGCAACTACAGCATCAAATTTGCCCTGCGAGGCCGAATAAAAAAGGGTATCTGCCGGCAACGGGCCTTCTATAGAAGCAAATTTTTTAGCCTTTACAACTGCCGGCCGGATAATCTTGATTTCCTCCTGCCCCAGGATTCCCTCCTCTCCGCTGTGGGGATTCAGGCCGCAAACGCCTATCCGCGGACGGCGAATTCCAAAATATTTCTTTAGAGCAAATACAGTCAGGCCCAAGAGCTCGTATATTTTCTCTGCGGTTAAAGCCTTTGCTACTTTTTTTAAGGCAATGTGCCTGGTCGCCAATACTACTTTAAATGGACCTCCTATTAACATCATCGCAAAGTTCCTGGTTTTTGTGCGTTGAGCCAGGTATTCCGTGTGTCCCCTGAATAGACGCCCGGCCTGGCTAATAGTGTGCTTATTGACCGGAGCGGTTACGAGGACATCTATCTTTTTCAAACTGATTAACTTTAAAGCTGCTTTGATAAAGTCCAGGGATGCTAATCCATAAGCCGCAATGCCCCGGCCGAATACCAATTTAGATATGGCCCCTACATTCAATAACGCAATACCTTTATGCGGGAGCTCTTCTTCGTTTTGAATCCTATCTATTTTTAATCTTATTTTAGATATGCGCGCTGTCTTCTCTATCGCAAAGGAATTGCCGATAATGAGGAAATTTGCCAATCTTTGGATTCTCCTATCCCCAAGCGCCTTAACAACTACTTCCGGCCCAATGCCTGCCGGGTCTCCCAGTGTAATAGCGCAAGTTAACCTATCTTTGCTCATCAGAACTATCCTTCTTAATCATGATATAGGCATTCTCTTTAAGTTTTTCTATCCATTCTTTAAATGCCTCTGTAAACTTCTTTCTATATAGAATCTGCCTGATTATATCTTGTGCTTCAGAAAAAGTAAGGGGTTTGGCGGGCTCCTTTTTTACGACCTTAAAAATGCGATAGCCTTGATGAGTTTTTATAACATCGGTAAACTCTCCGGCGGTGAGCTTAAAGACTGCCTCGTCTATTTCTTCAATTAATTCTCCCTTTTCCACAAAAAAGCCTGAGTCCCCGCCTTCGCCGGCCATTGCTCCTTGAGAATAGCTTTTAGCTAATTCTTCGAAGTTCTCGCCTTTTCTTAACCGCACAAGGACTCCTTTTGCCCTTCGCAACGCCTTGTATTCATCGTCGGAGCCATCCGCTCTGATCAGGATACTCGCCAGGTGCGCCCTCTCGGGCTGCACAAGTTCGGCCTCTTGCGATTTAAAAAAATCTTTTATCTCTATCGGGTCAATGTTGATTTTAGACCTTACAAAATAATCGACCGCCTTTTTCATAATTTCCTGGTCGCGAAATCTGTCCCGCAGGTCCTTAGGCCTAAGCCCTTGGGCCTCCAGGGCCAGCTCAAATTCCTCTTCGCCGGCAAAATTTTCCTTAATTTGCTCTATCTGGGCATCTACTCTACTTTCATCAAACTTAATATCAAGTTTTTTGGCCTCGCAGAGAACGAGTTTTTCCTCCAGCATTTGATTAACGATATTCTCCTTCGCCAGTTTAAGCTTTTGAGCAAATTCCCGGGAATCCGGATAAATGACCCTGTATTCGGTTTCGATTGTAGCCA
>JAHIIS010000070.1 GCA_018899075.1 Candidatus Omnitrophota bacterium
GATTAAGGTTATAACTAAAATGATAATTAGAAAACCCGCGGCTTTGGATATGTATGTCCAGTAGGGATTGTAGAAATGCAGGCCCAACAACTTTATTATCGGAGCCAATATATTTTCGTTCACCTGTTTTGCCAAAAATACAAAGATTACTACGGTAAGAACGGTGGGAAGGATTACCACAACGCCCGTAAGAAAATTCCTTTTCATTTTGTTAAACATAATTGGTCACCTCAATATCTGAAATATCAACGTGGGTACGAGTATCCCCAGGACGCTTCCTGCTACCACTTCCCGGACAGTATGAACTCCTCCGCTGAGCCTTGAACGCGCTACCAGAAACGCCAGGACAAAAACCAGGACTATCGCTAAATGATTAGCAGTGAGAAAAGAGATAGTTGCCCAGATAGAAAAAGCAACGGCCGCGTGTCCCGAGGGCATACCCCCTCTTAAAGGAGCACCCCTGCGCAGCAATGCCTTGCTTAAAAGGACCAGGAACAAAACAACGATTAGAATTAGAAGTGTAATATGCCAGGGCGAAGACCAGATTTTTTCTATGCCGGTTTCGATGCGTATTTTCCAGGGACGGCTTAAAAATAAAAGATAGCCCACGACAAAAGCGTTTATAGAGGCCACTAAAACGCAGCCGGCGGCGATATCTTTAGTTATCCGGATCATCGGATTATAACTGTCGCCGAGCAGGTCGGCATTTATCTCTATCGCCGTATTTAGCATTTCCGCAAGCAGCACAAAACAGATGGCGACCAGCAGAAGCAGGATTTCCAATCTTTCTAAATTCAGATAGACCGCCAATAAAAGCGCCAAAATCGCGATTAAGAAGTGCAGGCGCATATTCCTTTGCGTCTTCAGCACATAAATGAAACCCTCGATGGCGGAGTTGAAGCTCTGAACGATATTTTGTCTTTTCATCTTCGCGCCAGTCTCCTCAATATCCTCGCCTGTTCTTTCTCCATTAAAGAGCGCTGTTTAACGTTCGAATCGTCGTAACCAAGAAGGTGCAATATACCGTGGACCAGGCAAAGATAAATTTCGCCCCGGGCAATTTGCGGACAAATTACCACATCGCCCAGGATCTCGGGGTGAAGGCCGGCATCTTTTCCCTCAGCCTTTTGGCTGAAAGCCAGGACATCGGTGGGCCTGTCAATTCTTCTAAACTTTTTATTGAGCGTGCGGATGCGTTGCCTTCCCGCAAAGAGGATGCTTAATTCTGCCTCTCTTTTGCCTTTTATTTTAAGGACCTGATTTGCCAGCTCAGCCGCTTTCTTTTTATTTATGGGTATCTTTCTTTGGCTGTCTTTTATTCTTATCTTTATTTTCACCCTTCGAATTCCCCTCTTTTTCTATATACTCCACCCGGGAATGGAATATCCCCATTAAGATATGCGTGAAGGTGTCCGCGATTGCCTCCAGGTCCTTTAAAGTCAGCTCGCACTGGTCAAGTTGATTGTCAATGAATTTATTATTAATAATCTTACGCACCAGCCCTTTTATCCTTGCCGGGGTAGGCTCGCTTAGTGCCCGCGAGGCGGCCTCCACCGAGTCCGCCAGAAGCACCACCGCCGTCTCTTTGGTCTGCGGCTTGGGGCCGGGGTATCTAAACCCTTCTTCCATGGGCACTTCCTCTTCCGCTTTTTCTAAAGCCCGCTGATAAAAGTAAAAAATTAAACTGGTGCCGTGATGTTGCTCGATAAAGTCAATAACGGCCTGGTTGAGCTTGTATTTACGGGCAAGCTCCACCCCGTCTTTTACATGATTAGTAATGATGAGGCTGCTCATACTGGGAGTGAGGCTGTCATGCCTTTTTTTTGCCGCACCGAGCTGGTTTTCGCTGAAATACCCCGCTTTTTCTGTCTTGCCGATATCGTGAAAATACGAACCCACCCGGGCCAACAGGGCATTCGCGCCAATGGCCTCGCTGGCGGCTTCCGCCAGATTTCCCACGATTAGGCTATGATGATAGGTGCCCGGGGCCTTAAGCACCATTTCTTTCAGTAAAGGATGATTCAAGTCCGATAATTCCAATAAACTGATGTTGGTGGTCAGATTAAACAGGCCTTCGAATACAGGCAGGACCCCGGTAATAATTACAGCCGAGCCTAAGCCGTTGATTATTCCCCAGAAACCTTGTTTTAAAAATACTGTATATTTTAGTCCGTGCAGAAGTTCGATTGCGCAGATAGAAAGGAAGTTGGCCATACCCACAAGGCAGCCGGTAACGAGAATTTGCGAGCGGCGGCGGCTGTCCCGGATGAAAAAGACGCCCACAACAGCGCCCA
>JAHIIS010000071.1 GCA_018899075.1 Candidatus Omnitrophota bacterium
GAATAGCCAGTTACCAAACGATGCCCTGTAGTGTAATTGGTAACACACGAGATTCTGGATCTCGGTTTCCTGGTTCGAGTCCAGGCGGGGCAGCCAAATTTTTGCGCAGGTGGTGGAATCGGCATACACGTAAGGTTGAGGGCCTTATGGCCGCAAGGCTGTGCGAGTTCAAATCTCGCCCTGCGCACCACGTTTATCTTTGACATAAGTGTTCCCCTTTTGTTTCTTCGCATACTCCTTTAATTCCGCGCCGATTTCCGCGACCTGGGCTACGTGAGTAAACTTGCGGTGCTCATTGGTAACCACGCCTATGGAAATAGAAATAAGTCCCACTTTAACAGTCTTTCCTTGCCTGTCTTTGCCTGTGATGTAGCCCCTTTTTTGGTCTCCGGGGCTATAAAGCCCTTTAGTTGCCTTATCAAATTCTTTAATGATTTGCCGGCAAATTTGGTCAATAGCCTTGAGGCCGGTAATTATTACAAAGTCGTCTCCCCCGATGTGTCCGACGAAATCTTCCGGATTGTCCTTTTCTTCCACGGCCTTTACGACCACGCGGGCGCTCTCCTGGATAATGCGGTCTCCCCAGGTAAAGCCGTATTTGTCATTAAAGGTTTTGAACTTGTCCAGGTCGACATAACCGACTGCGAATTTCTCTCCGCTTTTAATCCGTCTATCGATTTCGTTGAAGATGGAGACGTTTCCGGGAAGCCGCGTTAGAGGAGCGGCGTCTAAATCCATCTGGCTGCGCCTGAGAGTCATCCTGATGCGGGCCAGAAGCTCTTCGGGCTCAAAGGGCTTGACGATATAATCGTCGGCCCCAGCGTCTAAGCCTTCGACCTTATCTTTTACGTCCCCTTTGCCGGTTAACATAATGATGGGCATATGGCGCAGCAAAATATCTTTCTTTAACTTTTGACAGACCTTGCGCCCGTCTATCTTTGGAATAATATAGTCTAAAATAATTAAATCAGGGGGCCTTTCATATACCTTGTCTAAAGCCTCCTGTCCGTCGTGCGCCTCAACTACTTCGTATTCTTCTGTGGGAATAGTCAGGCGCAGCACATCCAGGATATCCGGGTCGTCATCGACGATTAATATGCGTTTCTTCGCCATTTACCCTCACTTTTGTTTTTCAGGCTTTGGGTAAGGTAAAACAGAATGTTGCGCCGCAACCCAGCTTGCTGCTTACCCAGACCTTTCCTTTGTGTGCTTCTACAATGTGCTTAACCAAAGAGAGGCCAAGGCCCGCCCCTTTTATCTTCTGGTTAATCGCGTTATCTTCACGGTAGAATTCATCAAAAATCTTTGCCAGTTCCTCTTCGCCGATACCGATACCGGAATCCCGGACATCTATTTGTAAAAGGCCTTCGACCTCTCTTGCCTTGATGGAAATCTTTCCTTTTTCGGGAGTAAACTTAATAGCGTTGCCTAGCAGGTTCGTCAAGACCCTCCCCAATTGGACTTTGTCTGCCAGGCAGGCAGGAGCCTTCCCGGGTATATCTACGGCAAGCTGGATCTTTTTCTCTTTTATTTGCGGCGCCGTTATATCCACGACTTCATTTACCACGTCCTTTAAATTTAGTTTTTCTAATTTCATCCCTACTTTACCCGACTCGATTCTTGAGATATCCAGCAGGTCGTTGACGAGTTTAGTCAGGCTGTCGGAGTGTTTGTTAATCTTTTCCAGCCGCTCTTTAACCGGCGCAGGCACCACCCCGAGCTTCCCGGCCATCAGGATAGCGGCGTAGCCTTTAATGGAAGTCAAGGGCGTCCTTAATTCGTGGGAGACAGCGGAGACAAATTCCGATTTTAGTTTGTCTATTTTTTTAAGCTTTTCGTTGGCCGAAGCCAGCTCTTTTGTTCTCTGCGCCACCCTTTGCTCCAGGTATTGGTGCGATTGCCAGAGCTCTTCGTAGAGCTTGGCATTCTCCACGCCGCCGGCTATCTGCCCGGAGAGGATAGAAAGGATCTCTAAATCTCCCTCGGTAACCCTGGCATAGGGTAAATCAGTGCCTATCATAATCAGGCCTAATCTGGCCTCCTGGGATATAATCGGCACGAGGCACAGAGAAGACAAATCAAATATTTGCAACAACTCTTTTTTTGCGGCGTCAAGCAAAAGGCTTTTATCCGCTAAGAGGGGCTGGCGAATTGTATTTAAAATATTCTTCTCGCTCAAAAATTTTTTAATTTTTTCCTGTTTCTCAGGAGGGTATCCTACGGCTACGGGCAGAGAGAGTTCTTTTGTATCTTTACTCGCCAGGACAATCAGCCCCTTATCAAAGCCGAGCTCCGAGATAAACGTCTTGTCAATTTGGGAAAATAATTTTTCCGCATCGAAGGTGGAGCTGATTGCCTTACTTAATTTATGCAGGGTATAAAGGCTGTTTATCTTTTTGTCTAATTCTTCCTGGGTCTTGTTAAGCTCCAGGTCCTTTTTCACAATAATCTTAGCCTGTTCGTCTAACTCATCATACGCCTTCTTTAGTTTATCCAAAGACCGTTGCAGGTTCCCTCTGGCCTTCTTTTGTTTTTCAGTAAGGATAACCAGATAGACAAAAGCGCCGACAATTATAGCGCTGGTCGCAGCAAAGACTATGCCTATATTCAGCTTAAACATTCTCACTCATTCTCTTTTAGAGCCGCTTTCGGCCAGACATAAGACCACTACGGTTTCGTTGTGAAAATAGGATTTACCGATGTATCTTTGCGCCCTTAAAGGGGCCTGCTGCCCATAACCATAAAATCCGATTACGGGGGCATCTACGCCTAAAGTATTTTTAATCACCTCAATTTCTTCTTTGGCGCGCCTTCCCAAAATTCTTTTACGGGCTATGGAATCAAAGATAATTATTGCTGAAATCTTAGCCTCTTTCAGGCCTTCCCTGGCTCTTGCGGCCGCCTCTCTTGCGGCATTCAGGACTCCTTCTTTGTCGGTAATCATTAAGCGCACCTGAGAGCCTTGAGGGACTTCCGCAGCGCACACCAGCGACCCCTCAGGGGTGGCTTTAGAGACATATCTAATGAGATATTCTTCTTCGTCCGGTATCGACATGCCCAGGGGGTAAATTGTGCCGATTTTTGCCCAGGAAGACTCCTTTAGTTTCTGGGCCTCTTCCCCGAAATAATCCCGATAGATTTTTAATGCTTCTCTTCCGTCGAGGCTTTCAATGATATTGCCGTGGCCTTTGGTAACTTCATGGCCTTTGCCGATGGCGTGCCACCCGTGCCTTGAGCCGATACCTACGGAGATTTCCCCCCCAAATAAAATTCCCACCACTGCGTCGCTGAATACCTTATCCTGGTAATATTGGTAAGTTTTTTGAAAGAGGTAATCGTCGCCTGCCGAACCTCCCACAATAGGAAAACTTGTTCCCAGGACCTCTTGCGCTCCCCTGATTGCGTCAGCGCCGTTTCCGGATAAGCCGTCAGGCAGCATAATGAAGGCATGTCTTTTGTATAGTTTTGCTCTAATTGCCTCCTGGGCGCATTTTTGTCCGGCGCCGCGCGCATCCTGGGAAAGGCCGCAGCCTAAACCTGCAGAGAAGCGTAAGGCATCAGACTTAAACCCCATCACCGCCACAGAGGCCTTTGCGGGCCCGGCGGTGGTTATCTCTCCGGCAGTTGAACAACCTACTATGGTTGCGTCCTGACAGATAGATTTGATGCCGCGAAGAAGGTCTTGTTGCTCAAACTTTACCGAGGCAAAGACTATCAGGAGGTCTAAAAAGTCCTCTTTGGCCTTTTGGCAGGCGCCTCTTGCGGCTTGCCTGCCTGCCAGGAATGCATCAGGATTTTCACTTGTTCCCAACCCTACCTGAATAGACATAAACTTTTATTCTCTTTTAGATTGCTTCGTCGCTACGCTCCTCGCAATAAGTTTCGGCTAATAACTTATGTTCGTTGCACCCCATAAGTTATAGCCTTACTTAGTTTACAGCAAGAGCCCGTCTTAAGTCAATATATTTTGTTTGACTTCTCCGCCTTTTTTATATAAACTAATGTATCCTGCATTACGCAATAATATGGCCCTATAGTCTAGCCTGGCCTAGGACATCGCCCTCTCACGGCGAAGACACGGGTTCAAATCCCGTTGGGGCTACCATCACTACGGATACTATTATAACTCAAGTAGCCGCATAGGGCTACAAGAATTAAGGGAAGTTAGGATATTCCTGAAAAGGAGTATTTTAGCTTCCCTTTTTTATTTATTCAAAATTCCCTCTCCCCATAGGGGAGAGGGTAAGAGTGAGGGGGAGAAACAAAAGCATAGTTAAAATTTTTAACTATGCTTTAAACAGGGCATTGTTAAAAATCTTAACTCTCATAATATATGTTAAATAGATATAGAAATAGAAGACTTAAACTATGAGAAAAATTTACCCTTTTGGTTGGATAGACCGGGACCTTAAAGAGTTAGGTTTCTTAAAAGAGATGTCCGCATCAGCCGCAAAGCTCTATATTCTCTATGTCTTAGCCGGTGGTGCAGAGGGAAGAAGCTGTTACAGCGCAAAGGCTC
>JAHIIS010000072.1 GCA_018899075.1 Candidatus Omnitrophota bacterium
CTATTTTGGGCAAAGTTTCCCTGAATTTATGCAGGAGCTAATTAAAGCAGGGGGCCTTTTGCCTTACATAAGGAGACATTACAATCAATGAGTAAGACTTACAAGATTGCCGTAATCCCCGGAGACGGAACAGGGCCGGAGGTAGTCAGAGAAGGCCTGAAGGCCTTAAAGGCGGTAAGTAAAATTTCCGGTTTTCAATACGACTTGAAGCAATTTGACTACGGCGCAGAGCGCTACTTAAAGACCAAAGAGGTGCTTCCCGACTCCGCTCTTGAAGAATTTAAAAAGTTCGACGCTATTTATCTGGGCGCTGTGGGCGACCCCAGAGTTAAGCCGGGAATACTGGAGCAGGGGCTCCTTTTGAAATTGAGATTCGGCCTGCATCAGTATATCAACCTGCGTCCGGTAAAGCTTTACCCGGGAGTGTGGACGCCTTTAAGAGACAAGAAGCCTGAGGATATTGACTTTGTGGTGGTGCGCGAAAACAACGAAGGGCTTTACGTCGGAGAAGGCGAGTTTATCAAAAAAGGCACAAAGGAGGAAGTAGCCCTGCAGGTCTCCCGCAATACCCGCCGCGGCGTCGAGCGCTGTATCCGTTATGCCTTTGAGTTTACCCGCAAGCGCAATAAAAAGAAAAAACTCACTCTTTGCGGAAAGACCAATGTGTTGACTTACGCCTGGGATTTATGGGAGAGGACTTTTAATGAGGCGGCAAAAGATTACCCGGAGATTACCACCGACTACGCCCATGTTGACGCTGTCTGTATGTGGATGGTGAAGAAACCTGAGTGGTTTGACGTGCTCGTTACCGATAATATGTTCGGTGATATCATTACCGATTTGGGGGCGATGATTCAGGGAGGGATGGGTATTGCCGCAGGAGGCAATATTAATCCCGGAGGCGTTTCTATGTTTGAGCCGATCGGCGGCTCGGCGCCGAAATATACCGGCAAAAATGTAATTAATCCCTTAGCGGCGATTTGCGCCCTGGAAATGATGCTGCGGCAGCTGGGTGAAGATAAGGCTGCGCAGAGCGTAGAGAACTCGGTAATGTACGTTACCGGAAAAAAGCTGAAGAGCCTTTCGGCGGGAAAGATGGGTTATTCTACCAGCGAAGTCGGAGGTCTGGTGACGGAGAACTTAAGATGAAAAGATATAATGTAGCGGTAGTGGGAGTGGGGGCGGTGGGGGAGGAGATGCTGCGCGTCCTGCGCCAGCGTAATTTTCCTATAAATGAACTGCGCGTTTTTGCCCGCAGCGCCCGCGAGATTATCGTTGATAATCAGAAGTATAGCGTGCGGAAAATAAAGCCCGAAGGTTTTCAGGGCGTGGACATTGCGCTTTTTGCCGGCACCGAAGGCGAAAAGGGCGCGGCAGTAACCTATGCGCCGGCGGCGGTAAAAAGAGGGGCGCTGGTCATCGATAACGGCGCAGATTTCCGCCTGAAGAAAGGTGTGCCGCTGGTAGTCCCTGAGGTAAATCCGCAGGATGCAAAAAGGCATAAGGGGATTATCGCCAACCCCAATTGCTCTACTATTCAACTGGTTGCGGCCTGCGCCCCGATTTATAAAGCGGTAGGAATAAAAAGGATGGTTGTTTCTACCTATCAGGCTGCTTCAGGCGCAGGCAGGGCGGCGGTGGATGAGTTAATCAGGCAGTCAAGAGAATTTTTAGCGAACGGCGCGGTTGGCGAAGCCAGGGCACTTCCGGCGAGGATTGCTTTTAATGTCTTTCCCCAGATCGGAAGTTTCGGGGAGGCGGGCTATACGACGGAGGAGTGGAAAACGGTCAGGGAGACGCAGAAGATATTGCACGATAAGAAGATAAAAATTACCTCGACCACCGCTCGCGTGCCCGTGGTCACCGGCCACAGCCAGGCAGTATATCTTGAGACTGCCAGGAAGATTTCTGCCGCTAAAGCAAGAGAGCTGCTAAGGAAGGCAAAAGGCATAAAGGTGGTTGACCGGGCAAAAGGTAAAGGGGGGCGCACCTACCCTCAAGCCATAGATGCGGCCGGCCGCGATGAGGTATTGGTCGGGCGCCTGAGGCAGGACCCCTTTGTGAAAAACGGCCTCTGGCTGTGGGTGGCCGCCGATAATCTGCGCAAAGGTGCAGCCTTAAATGCGGTGCAGATTGCCGAGCTGGTATGCGCAATATCAAGCTGACCATTGAATACGAGGGCACAGATTATTCCGGCTGGCAGGTTCAGGAGATAGCGAAGAAAAAACAAGTTAAGCGTCAAAGTGCCAGAGCGCCGAAGTGTCGGAAGCGAACCATACAGGGCACAATAGAAAAAGCCCTTCAGAGGCTACTTCAGGAAAAAGTAAGGGTCATAGGTTCGGGAAGGACTGATGCCGGAGTTCACGCCCGCGGACAGGCAGCAAATTTTAAGACCAGATCCGGGCTTGACTGCCGGAATATCCAAAAAGGGTTGAATTCCATTCTTCCCGCAGATATCAGGATTAGACAGGCCGAAGATGCCCAGCCGGATTTTCACGCCCGCTTTTCCGCTCAAAGCAAACTTTACCGCTACGCCATTATTAACCATTCTTTTGTCCCGCCGCACCTTCGCCGCTTCTGCCATCTGGTAAAATGCCCTCTGGATGTAGAGAAGATGCGCAGGGCCGCTCGATGCCTTTTAGGAGAACATAATTTCCGCTCTTTTCAGGCAGTGGATAAAAAAGAAAGGCGTTCTGTGCGAAAAATTCTGGGCCTGGATATCCGCCGCGATAAAAATCTTATCCACCTGGATATTAAGGCCGACGGTTTCCTTTATCGGATGGTTCGAAACATCATCGGCAGCCTGATTGAGGTCGGCCGGGGAAAACTAAAGCCCCAGCGGATAAGAGAGATACTTAGAGCTAAGGATAGGAGTTGCGCCGGCCCCTGCGCCCCGGCCAAAGGGCTCTGCCTGATGGAGGTAAAGTATAAAAGGGGTTGACAAGGCGTCAATCTTATGCTATACTTTGGCTTTCAAAATGAGGCAGAGATGATGAAGACGTTCGTTGCCAACCCAAAAAAAATCAAGAGAAAATGGTACCTGATTGACGCCAAAGACAAGGTCCTGGGCCGCATCGCAACAGGCGTGGCAAGGATTTTGCGCGGCAAGCATAAGGCTATTTTTACGCCTCATGTAGATTGCGGAGATTATGTGGTAATTATCAACGCAAAAGACATAAGGGTAACCGGGAAGAAGATGGAGGATAAACTATATAAGCGTTATTCCGGTTATCCCAGCGGATTAAAAGAAACACCGCTGGAAGAGATGCTTAAAAAGAAACCTACAGAGGCGCTTAGGCATGCAATTAAAGGGATGATTCCCAAGGGCCGTTTAGGCAGAGAAACTTTCAAAAAACTAAAAATTTATGCGGGAGACACGCATCGCCATCAGGCGCAATCTCCCAAAGTTTTGGAGGTCAAATAGTGGCAGAAGAAAAGTTTCAGGCGACAGGCAGAAGAAAGACGGCTGTGGCCAGGGTTATTCTTTCGCAAGGCGAGGGCAAAATTACGGTTAACGGAAGAACGCTGGAAGATTTCTTTTCCACAAAGACCCTGCGCATCTGCGTCTGCCAGCCGTTAGCGGCGACGGAGTCCCTGAAGAAGTTCGATATTTATGCTAACGTAAGAGGCGGGGGTATAGCCGGCCAGGCGGAAGCTGTCCGTCACGGGATTGCCCGGGCTTTAATTAAAGCTAATGAGGGCCTGCGCGTTGCCTTAAAGAGCGCCGGCTTCCTGAGGCGCGACCCGCGGATGAAAGAACGCAAGAAATACGGACAAAAAGGGGCGCGCCGGCATTTCCAGTGGACGAAACGATAGGAGGACGACTTAGGTTTAAGTTTTTAATTTTGCATTCCGAATTTTTTCAGCCTGCTCTTATCGACGAAAATCCTTGACGGAGCAGGCTCTTTTATTATAAAATATATATTCGAGCCTGCACTTGGCATCGAAGATGTCAAGTGTTTAACCAGAGAAGGGAAACTAAGTGGTTAAAGTAGCGATAGTCGGGGCGACAGGGTATGCCGGGGAAGAACTGCTGAAGATTTTAATCGGCCATCCCCGGGTTGAGATTGTTTCTCTCTCGGCAAAAATAGATAAGCCCCAAAAGATTAGTCAGATTTTTCCTGAACTCTCAGGAAAAACAGATTTAATCTGCGAGGAGCCGGATTTCTCTAAGATAGTGCCTGATTGTGATTTGGCTTTTTTGGCCCTTCCTCATCGCGTATCTATGGAGGCGGCGCCTGAGTTTCTGCGGGCGGGCAAAAAGGTTATTGATTTAAGCGCAGATTACAGATTAAAAGACGTATCTGTCTATGAGCAATGGTATGGGCTAAAACATAAAAACCCCGAATATCTTGCCCGGGCAGTTTATGGCCTGCCTGAAGTTTATAGAGAAAAGATTAAGCCGGCGCAATTAATAGCCAATCCCGGCTGTTATCCCACGGGAATAATTTTGGGCTGTCTTCCTTTTTTAGGCCCTTCCTTAAAAAGGAATAGGAAGGCCTACCCTTTAGGGTTAGCAAAAGGCAAAGTCAGCAGTCAGAATATTATCGTTGACGCTAAAACCGGCTTAAGCGGCGCGGGAAGGGAGAAAGAAGCCGCGTTAGTTGCTGAGATGGAAAATAATTTCAGGGCCTATAAAGTTGACGCGCATCAGCACGCCCCTGAGGTAAATCAGGAATTATCCGCTTTTGCCGGGGAAAGAATAGAAATTACCTTTACCCCGCATCTTATTCCTATACAGAGGGGAATCCTGAGCGCAATCTATCTTCAGCTGAAGAAGGCGCTCTCGCAGGAAGAGGCGCAAGGCTTATATCAAGATTTTTACAAAGACGAGCCATTCGTGAAAGTTTTGCCGGAAGGGAAGTTCCCTCAGCTTAAAGATGTGGCGAAAACGAATTTCTGCCATATAGGCCTGAAGATAAGTCCGGCGAAGAAAATAGCCATTGTTATTTGCGCCATCGATAATTTAGTCAAAGGGGCCTCCGGCCAGGCAGTGCAAAATATGAATATTATGTGCGGTTTTGAAGAAACAGAGGGCCTAAGATGAAGGTTATTCCGGGAGGAGTAACGGCGGCAAAGGGTTTCCGGGCAGGCGGCATCCACTGCGGCATAAAATACAAAAATAAAGATTTAGCCTTGATATATTCAGAGGACCCCTGTGTGGCCTGCGGGCTATTTACCCAAAATAAGGTGCAGGCAGCGCCCATAAGCTTAAGCCGCGCTCATCTGAGAAACAACAGGGCCCAGGCCATCGTAATTAATAGCGGATGCGCCAATTGCTGCACGGGAAAACAGGGCATTCGGGATGCCCGCGAGATTTGCGCAAGTGTCGCTGAAAAACTAGGCATAAGTTCGAATGACGTTTTAGCGGCCTCCACGGGAACTATCGGCAAAAGACTGCCTTTAAAGAAAATAAAAAAGGCATTGGGGCCTTTGGTCGATAGATTGAGCCCTCAGAGGGGCCTTGCGGCTGCCCGGGCAATTATGACTACCGACACTAAACCCAAACAGGTCGCTGTAGAGCTGAAAATAGGCGGGACTGAGGTGAGGCTCGGGGGAATTGCCAAGGGAGCAGGAATGATTCATCCCTGCTTAGCCACGATGCTGGCCTTTATTACCACCGATGCGGCAATAGATAAAAGGAGGCTGGAGAAAGCGCTCAAAGATGCGGTAGATAATTCTTTCAATTCGATTACCGTCGAAGGGGATACCAGCACCAACGATATGGTTCTGGCTCTGGCCAACGGCAAGGCCTGCAACAGAGGCCTGAGGGCGCGGGACTTTAAGGCTTTTCAAAAGGCGCTTGACTTTGTCTGCCTTTCATTAGCGAAGATGATTATTAAAGATGCGGAGGGCGCAAGCAGGTTTGTGGAAATTCAGGTAGAGCAGGCAAAGGACATTGCCCAGGCGAAAAAAGTGGCCTTTAAGGTGGCCAATTCTCCTCTGGTAAAGACTGCCATATTCGGGGGAAATCCCAATTGGGGAAGAATTGCCGCCGCGGCAGGATGCGCCGATAAGGCCGTTAGAGCGGACAGGCTGAATATTTATTTAGGCGCGGTAAAGGTATTGCAAAAAGGCGCGGCCTTAAATGTAAATCGCGAGAGGCTGAATAAGATTTTTAGAAAAGGCAAAATTGAGATAAAGATTATCCTGGGCCTGGGCAGGTCGGCAGCCCGCGTATTCACCTGTGATTTATCCGATAGATACGTAAAGATTAATGCGGAGTATTAACCTTTTTGGGTGATAAAAAATGCGAAGGGCGATTGAGAAGGCGGATATTTTAATTGAGGCCCTGCCTTACATTAAGAAGTTTCAGCATAAGGCGATAGTGGTCAAGTGCGGCGGCAGGCAATTGCTGAACAAACATATTATCAACAATATCCTGCAGGATATTGTGTTTATGAACTACGTGGGCTTAAATCCAATTCTGGTTCATGGGGGCGGGCCGCGTATTAACGAAGAATTGCGCAAGCTCGGCCAAAAAATAGAGTTCCATCAGGGCCAGCGCGTAACCGATAAAAAGACCTTGGAAATCGTGATTAAGGAGTTGGGCGGGCTTAATCAAGAGATGGTAAAAAAGATTAATCAGTTAGGGGCGAAAGCGCAGGGCCTTAGCGCCAACGCGGGCAGCGTAATTAAAGCCAGCAGGCTCAAGCAACACCACGGGCGAAACATCGGTTTTGTAGGCAGGGTTGCCGCCATTGAGCCGCAACCCGTAAAGGAATTGTTATTGAAGAATTTTGTGCCCGTTATTTCTCCCTTAGGGATTGGAAAAAATGGGCAGATTTATAATATTAATGCCGATATGGCTGCCGCGGAGATTGCCGCAAAGTTAGGCGCCTGGAAACTGGTTTTGTTAACCAACGTTAAGGGAATTATGCGCGACCAGAGCGATGAGGATTCTTTGATTTCTACGTTAAAAGTGGCCGAGATTGCCGGATTGCTTAAAAGGAAAGTTATCCTGGAAGGGATGATTCCTAAAGTAAATGCCTGCATTGCAGCGCTGGAGAAAGGGGTAAAGAAGACGCACATAATCGATGGGGGCATTCCCCGTTC
>JAHIIS010000073.1 GCA_018899075.1 Candidatus Omnitrophota bacterium
ATTGGCCAACAGAAGTTTCAGAAAATGGAATGGTAAAGTTTCATGTTAAGCCGTTTAAGATAGAAACCAGTATTGAATCAGCTAAGAAAGTATTTAAGGACGCCGTGCTTTTCTTAGGACAAGAAATGCCTAAGCCGAATCCGGCATGTGAGTATTGTAATTTAGTCGCAGCGCGAAAAAATGAAATTTATTGAGAGAACGATAATGTCGCAACAGCAGGATATCTTTTTTTGTCTCAAGAATTCAACCATCGCTAAAATTCGCGATTTATTCGAGTGGGGATATAAGCACGCGATGAGAACGGATATTTATTTCTGGGAGGTGCGCATTGACCGCAATGAATAAAATAGATTTTAAGGATTTACTGAAAAACGAAATCGAAAAGAAGCTTAAAGGAAATCGGCGATATTTCAGCAGGGAGGATCTGCGTGATCTCATTCCTAAAGGCCGCTCAGGTACTTTAAACAGATATCTGGTCGATTTCAACAAAGAGGGTATTTTGTATAGTGCTGGCCGGGGATGGTATTCGTTCGTCAAACAATCGTTTAAATTAGATCGACAGCCGGTCAAAAAGATAGTCTCGGAGCTTGAGAAAAAATACCCGCTTCTTTCTTTCTCAGTCTGGTCGACTGAGCAATTGAAATCGTTTGCCCATCATATGCTTGCGCGATTCGTTACCTTTGTCTATGTGGATCGCGATGCTATGAGCGGTGTTTACGACTTTTTGAAGGATTCCGGATATGATGTATGGCTGAACCCACGCGGGAATGACGCGCGGAAATTCAGTATTGCTGAGAAAACGGTAGTGATCCGGCCAGCCATTTCCCGAGAACCCTCAAGCGGGCACTTTGCGGATATAGAGAAAATATTAGGGGATCTTTTTGTGGAGGTGGCCGCCTTGAATCTCATGGATGAGGATGAGTATTACCGGATACTGGGAAACGTCCTTACGGCCGGGCGGGTCGATATCGGGGCCCTGCTTAATTACGCCAGAAGGCGGAGAGTAAAGACAGAAGAGTTTATCGAACGTATAAAATCAATTTGAGCCACTTTTTGATAAAAAGTGGTTGGAGCTGATTACATTTATGATTGCGAATCAATGCTTTACTAAGGAATGGGTAACCCGAAAAAGAGGCGAGATGGGCAGCGTCGATCCGACTTTGCTGGAATTTAAGGGACACATTACTTAATTATTGATTTTCCGAAAAGATAAGCATGATGCCCCCAGATTTCTTTAAAAGAAAGCCAATAATGAGCCAAATGAGCCAATAATGAGCCAAATAGATATTCAAATAATCAAAGCAAAAGAAATGCAACATAGAACTGGTACCCCGGTTTTTCCGCCATAGGCGGATCTGCCTCTGGCAGAAAATTTGGGGGGCAGTGGAGGTTTTACCCCTATTCCAATGCGCCTGCTTGCCGGCAGGCAGGGGTTTGGATGTTCGGTGTCTGCCTGTTACAATAACGAAAAACTTGACAAAACAGCTATAATTCGTTACAATAACGAAAGCTAAAGGGGTAAAAATGGGCGATTTTCAAAAGCACTTGGAATTGGTAAAAGAGAAGCTTAAAGCAACGATTAATGCTTATAACAACAAGCAAAGCACTGTTGTTGGTGATATGGGCACAAAGGTCGTTGAGCAGTTAGTAGAAGCAGGTGCTGCCAAACAGGGAGAACATTTTGGCGATCATCAAAGCAGGCATGAATACTCAAATAAGAATTTCCCCGATGAAATAAATAAGGCAATGCGCAAGATATGGTTTGCCTATGGCGACTTGGGCTATGACGGGATTAATGGCAAAAGAGCCAAGGCGGTAATAGATAATCTCAAAACAATAATTGAGTTTTTCGAAAAAAAGTTTGAGGTGAAAATCTATGAAGAGAATACTTAAAAAAATAGCAAAAGAGCTTTCTAAAATTGAAGATGTAAAAGCTGTCATCCTTTATGGCAGTCTTGCCAGAGGAGAATTTACTTCAAGGTCAGATATTGATTTGTTTATACTTACAACAGATGATAAGACCCAAAAAGAAGTGCAGGATAAAGTAATAAAGCTTGAGTCTGAAATAGGAAGGAATATCCAGCCAACAATACGAACTATAGTAGAATTGCAGAAAACAGATACAGGCTTACTACAGAATATCTTTCAGGAAGGAAAGATTCTCTATCTAAAAGAACCTTCAGACATCCCATCCGCTATATTATTACAACAAAAACCTTTTCTGATTTACTCTTTCCAGATAAGCAGTTTACTACAGAAAGATAAGGCAAGATTTAACCGGCAGCTTTATGAACAGACAAGGAAAGGATATAAATATAAAGGTTTATTACAGGATATAGGTGGTCAGAAACTTTCCTCGGGTTGTGTAATGATTCCTTATAAGCAAAAGGAAAACATTGAGAAATTCTTTAAGAAATTTAAAGTCAAGTTTGAGCAGTTGAAGGTGTGGAAATAAGAATTAGGCCGGAGGATTTGGAGGAGTTTATTAGGGCGAGGACGAATAGGTAAGAATATTAGCA
>JAHIIS010000074.1 GCA_018899075.1 Candidatus Omnitrophota bacterium
ACATTCGTGTACTCAGCCAGAACAGTTGCCAATCTACCCACACATTCCGATACCTTATCATTCCCTGGGTCTAGGGGGAAAGCCCAGGAATAATCTGGCTCTGGCCATGGGTATATTGAAGAGGTTCTTTTCCCTCTGAACTCTCAACTTTTTTTCCATCTACGCTAAGTGTATAATCAAATGAAACTTTACTTCCTTTTTGAATAGTCATATCATCCTCTCCCTGTGCAGAATAGCCTATTAAAGTAAAAACCAGTGATAATAATAAGATAATACGCCAATGGTTCACTGAATAACCTCCTTTCCAATAAAAATTCCAAAACCAAATGTAGATAATAAAAACCTCAACTCCAGGTATCCCGGTATCTGCGGCTTCAAGATACTCAAGCTTTTTACTAATTCTTTCTATTTTTTACACTTTATTCCAACTTCAGCAATATGTCAAGGGAAAACGGGCTTCACATCGTGTGTAGAGATATTTCCCTCATCGTTCAGAAGGATGTCCCTTATACTACACACGATTTAGTCTTTCTGCAGAATATAATAAAGATACTCTTTTTTTCCCCTCACAAAAGATTTATGCAATGCCGTTTCCTTTGTCCCTGCGAATTCTTTAGTCAACCCATGGAGAAACCTCGGCACCAATCTCTCAATAAGATCCATCCTCTTTTCATTAGCTAGAACCAATGCCTTAATAACATTGGGGGTTATTATTTCTTCTTTTATGATCTTCAAACGACAGTTATCTAGCTGTTTTCTTAGTGATTTTATTAATTCTTCATCCCTTAAATCTGCAAATAGGAAGTATCCTCCTGGTCTAAGAACTCTATAAACTTCCCCCAAAAACCTCTCCATATCAGAATAGCGATGAGAAGATTCTACGTTAATAACCACATTAAAGTTATTATCCATAAAGGGCAAGCTCAGTGCATTCCCATGACAAAAAGATAGTCCCTTAACATGATAATGCTTCTTGCAGAAATCAATAGATTTTTTGCAGAGGTCGATTCCTTTCACAGATTTAGGAGCCAAGTATCTGGCTATATAAGAGGCTCCCCCGCCCCTTCCACAACCAACTTCCAAAATATCTAACCCCTCTAATCTAATAGAATTAGCTATATGATTGTAAAGTTGAATAGAATATCTGTTATTTTCATCCTCTTTCTTCAGTTCTAGTTTATTATGATCGGCATAACCATAATTAAGAAAGATTACCTCTTTGTCTTTATCCAGGCTACTTATATACCAATACCAGACTTCCCAGAAAGGGTTCAGCAGTTTTGCCCGGCAGGCAAAAAAACTCCTCCCAAATTTTCTAACGGGGTTCACTGGCATATTCCTGTGCTTAAATACTTTTATTTAAGAGTTTTTTGTAAGATTCCATTTGTCTTTTTCTAATATCTTCTTTTAGTTCTTTTTTATTCTGATACTGGGAAGGATGTATAGGCTCTGAGAAAAAAATCCGGTAGGGAATTTTTCTGTTTCTTTCCAGATACCGTATACTCTTTAGTCCCCTGGAAACAAATAGTTCTCTTTGGTGTTCTTCAGAAATCCAGGAAGCCACTGGGATAATAGGGGCCCCTGTTTCTATTCCTAAGCTGGCGGCTCCGGAATGGTTCATCCTGGAAGAAAGACCTTTAATGTCCCCGTTTTCATCAAGAATATACTTCGATGCACCGTCATTAGTTAAAGCGACAAATTCATTTGTATTTCTTAACCACAAGTGACTCATTTCTTTTGTCTTTCTATACTCCTCTCGAGAAAATCGTCTGCCTGTCTTAACAGGTATTTGCTCAAGAAAACTGCAGAGCAACCTCAAGCCTGGCTTTGAAAAAGCATCTTCATCTATCCACCCATGCGTTTTTCTTTCCAGCGTAGCGCCGATAACGCATGAATCAAAATATAAACAATGGTGCGTGACGATTATACAGGGCCCAGCAGGTATATTGTCCAAGCCCTCGGCTCGGATATCTAACCATCTATTCATTAAAGGGCATAAAACTATTTTTTTGAGCCAGTAGTAAAAAGTAGCTTTCGTCTTTCTACTCTGCAATAGATATCGATAATTTTTGTTCTTTGCGACTGTCATTCTGAGCCTCCTCTCTTTGACTACTTTACACCAGGAGGCTTAACTTGTAAACTGTCTAGTTTTTGGGGGTAGGGTCACTTCAGTTGCTAATGCTTTACCTTTTAGTAGACAGGAACTAAAACTGGCACATCCACACAAAAGCAGCCCTGAAAATAGCAGTATTATTATCCTCATATATGTCAGATTTCTATTTTATTTATCGCAACTTAATAAAACTATCTTTGTAGTCTTTTTTTAATGTGTTTAGAAGCTCGCTTGCCTCGTTTTCGCTATCAAAATCACCTACCCAAACCCTATACCAGATTCCCTTTTCACCTAAGTGTTTAGCCGATACTGTAAGCGAGAAGCCCGCCTTCTTTAGTTCTTCTACTACTTTCTCGGCTTTCATACTATCTTGGAATGAAGCTACCTGAATAGTAAATGGCTTCTGTTGAGGTATTGTGGGCTCTACCACCTGTTTTGCTCTCCATATTCTTAATTGCCGTGTACACAAAAAGATTATAGATATCAACAGAATTAGAAAGAATATCCACCTAAAATATTTTTTAAAAACGCTTTTCCCGTTCATATCAACCCTCTATTTCCATTTATGTAATTCTCTCCATGTTTTTGGGCCGACTTTTCCATTTTGAACCAGGCCCTTTGACTTCTGAAATTCTTTTATCGCTTTCTTTGTCTTTGGCCCCATCTTGCCATCGATAGGGCCGGGATCAAAGCCGGTTTTCTTTAAAGCAGATTGGATCTGTTTTAGATCAGTCTCTTTAGGAACGGCGTCTGCTTCATAAACTCTATTTAATGTCTCCCATGTTTTCTTATCTATGTAGCCTGTTACCTTTAATCCACAGCCTTTCTGAAAAGATTTTACTGCTGTTCTTGTCCTGTGTCCCATCTCGCCATCTATAGAGCCTGGATTGTATCCGATTTCTTCTAAAAGCACCTGAAGTCTCTCCACTTTAGAGTTGTATCCGTAACCATTGCCGAACAAATCTCTTTCCTCCGCTGCCTCTTTTTGTAAAATCCTCAATAATAAATCGCATCCTGTGCATGAAAGAGAAAATACAATGCATAAAAAAAGAAATGCCATTCGAGGTCTTAACATAGTAAAAGCAAAATTTACAACAGATTTTATCTATTCCTGTACGTTATCCTTCCCTTGCTCAAGTCATAGGGAGATAATTTCACTGTAACCTTATCGCCTGCTATAATCCTTATAAAATACTTCCTCATTTTGCCGCAAGGATAAGCTAGAACCTTGTGGCCATTTTCTAACTCAACCTGAAACATAGCATTACGTAACGCCTCTGTAACAATACCCTGAATTTCTATAGCTTCTTCTTTTGGCATAAGCCTAACTTTTTAATTTTCAACACATGGTTACTAATTAAGCCAATGATCTATCTTGTTTCTCTAATAACTCTGATAATTTAAAAGTTAGAATGTTTCTTTTATGTAAGGTGCGCAAAATTTCAGGAAGTACCCTTACAGTAGCCTCCCTTTTGGGGAAAAGGGCCTTTTCGGCTCCATCATGGAAGAGAATTATATCTCCGTGGTTTATATCTCTATTTAAGACTCTGTGCTTGATAAGCTTTTCTGTTCCCAACCAATCGATACTGGAAATACTCCAGCTCACAGAAAGATAGTCTAAACCCTTTGCTGTATTCAACATCTTTTTATAATTTATATGCCACCTCGACCAAGTTGGCCTAAAAAAGCGTGGTCTATATCCTGTAATTCCTTCAATTATTTTATCTGTAACTTTAATTTCTCTCTCAATAATTCTGTGCTTAAATATAGGGCTTATGGGGTGGCTATATGTATGATTACCAATATCATGCCCTTCTTCAAAAATACGCCTCACAATATCAGGATATTTTTCTGCCCTTTTTCCTACAAGGAAAAAAGATGCCTTTACCTTAAACCCTTTCAATATGTCAAGTATCTTAGGCGTATATTTCCTATCTGGTCCATCATCGAATGTAAGAGATACGTAACTTTTAGATTGTTCAGGTATGGGTACAAACCTTTTTAGAATATTCCTGTGTTTCATTAACATAATTTTATTTTGCTTTAACCTCTTGTTTTGTTGATTGTGAGTCGTAAAAACTTTTTCCATACTCCATAAAATAAAGCGGTACTTTTTTAAACCAGGCTTCCCAGCTCCTTACACGCTTGCAATCGAATTTCTTAAAACCGTATTTTTCAAAAAAGGGAAACCATGGTTCATGACGCAAGGCCCTAAATCTGACTCCCGACAGTTTCTCCCTCTCAACTTCTTCTAATAGAGCAATCAAAAGCTTATTGCCGATACCTCTACCTCTAAATCCTTTTTTAATATTCTGGTGAAAATGTACAGGAAATTCTTTATAGTTTAAATTAACAAGTTTAGTTTCTTTTAAAAGGATAGATTTTACAATATAGACAATCATCTTGTATGTTTTTCTGTCCCAGATTTTTCCTCTTATTAATGCTGGTATTATGCTTGGCGGAATAATTTTAAATAGCATAATACTCTTGCATTTTGCCTCATCAAAACAAGCTGAAATATAACCTACGATTTCCCCTATATATTCTGCTATCCAGAGATGCTCAGGTTCGTAATCTGTATAGTATTTCATAATTAAGTCTGCTAATAACTCCCTATCAGTAAAGAAGGCCTCGCAAGGTTCACCAAAATAGGCAGTATCACAACAAAGCGTTCTTACCACTTGCTCATCTTGCGGACTGTATTTGCGGATAGCAATACCGTCTGAATATACTATTTTAGTCCTACTTTTGCTAAGCACTTTACTCATCTTAGTGCCTTAATATTAACGAATTTCCACTATTTCTATATCAAATTTGAGCGTCTTGCCTGCTAAGGGATGATTAAGGTCAAGGGTGACTGTGTCTGATTCGATGGCAAGTACTTCTGCATTGATAACGCGTCCAGTTTCACTCTTTAACTTAATAGCTTGCCCTATTTCTATATTACGGCTTCCAAGGATATCTTTGGATGTCTTCTTAACAAGACTCTTGTCTCGTTTACCATATCCTTTATTTGCATAAACGACTATTTCCTTTTTCTCCGCTTCCTTCATTCCTATTAGCTCTTCTTCAATGCCTTTGATGAGCTTGTCTTCACCAATTCTACATTCAATTGGCTCACTGTCTATACTGCTGCCGAATACCTCGCCGTTTTCAAGCTTTCCAGTAAAATGAAGTTTTACTAGGCTGCCTTTTTTTACTATCATTTAGTTACCCCTTTTTTCTTTGTAAGGCTTCTTTTTAACGATTCCCATTCGTTTTTTCGTGAGGAAGTACTTTCATAA
>JAHIIS010000075.1 GCA_018899075.1 Candidatus Omnitrophota bacterium
AAGGCGGCCTGTAACATAAATGAGAACGTCTTAAGGGTATTGGTTGTTAAAAAGGAGGCAAAAAGTGGCTAACTTCAATCGCGTATTTTTAATGGGCAATCTTACGCGCGACCCGGAATTAAGGTATACCCCCGGCGGGGCTGCGGTAGTGAACTTAAGAATTGCTATAAATAGAAGATATAAGACCCAGGCCGGTGAGGTAAAAGAAGAGGTCGTATTTATTACCGTGGTGGTCTGGGGCAAACAGGCAGAGACCTGCAGCCAATTTTTAAGTAAAGGAAAGCCTGTATTTGTGGAGGGCAGGATTCAGATGCGCTCCTGGGAGGCTCAGGATGGGCAAAAGCGCACTGTGTTAGAGGTGCGGGCTTCGCGCGTCCAGTTCTTAGGCAGGCCTCAAGCCACAGGAGAGGCTACGGAGTTAAAAGAAGATTCGCTGGAGGCTATTCTGGATGAGGGTGCCCGCAAGGCACCTTCATCCGGCGAAGAAGAAGATTCCGGCTCAAAAGAAGTGCCCTTTTAAAACCCCGAGGAAAAGCGTATGGTTAAGAGAAAAAAACAGGTAAAAAGGCCCAAAAGGCGTTTTTTTAAAAAGAGGGTCTGTATGTTTTGCACCGAGAAGATCGAGGAAATAGATTATAAGGACGTAGCCAGATTAAGCAGGTTTATTACCGAGAGAGGCAAGATGAGTTCCCGCCGGGGCTCGGGAGTTTGCGCCAGGCATCAAAGGAAACTGGCTTGCGCAATCAAGAGAGCGCGCTGCATAGCGCTTATGCCCTTTGTGAAGAAGTAGGTTAAACTATGCAAATAATCCTTAAAGAGGACATTGAGAAATTGGGCAAGGCAGGCGAGGTTATGTCCGTAACGCCGGGCTACGCCAGAAACTTCCTGTTTCCCAAGGGGCTTGCCCTGCCGGCAACACCCGTTAATTTAAAGCTCGTGGAGCAGGAAAAAAGAAAGGCGCTCTATCGCCGGGAGAAGGAAAAGAAAGAGGCTCAGGCAGCGGCGGACAAAATCAGTTCCACCTCCTGCACCATTCCCGTGCAGGTAGGCCCGGATGGAAAACTTTACGGCAGCATAACCAGCCAGGATATTGCGCAGGCTTATAAGTTAGAAGGAATCGAGATCGATAAAAAGAAGATAGAGCTGCTTCAGCCGGTTAAGGAGATAGGGGTGTTTAAGATAAACATAAGGCTGCACCCCGAGGTTTCGGCAGAAGCCAAGGTCTGGATAGTGAAAGAATGAAATGGCGATAAGGGGCGTTGTTAAGGATATAAAAGATATATCATTAGAGAAGGTGCCGCCGCAAAATCTGGAGGCGGAAATTGCCGTATTAGGCTCGATGCTGATTGAAGAAGAAGCCATCGGCCAGGCCGTAGAGATAGCCAATGCCTCTTTCTTTTACAGAGATGCGCATAAAAAGATATTTCAGGCCATAGTCGATTTATATAGCTCAAATAAGGCGGTGGACTTGGTTACCTTGACTGAGGAGTTGAAAAGGAGAGGCGCGCTTGAGGAAGTAGGAGGCGCGGCCTATTTAACCGAGTTGACTGCCGCCGTTCCCACGGCAGCGAATGTTGCGCATTACGCCAGGATTGTCAAGGAGAAAGCAATTTTACGGAATTTGATTAATACGGCTACGCAAATTGTCGCGCAGAGTTACGACGGCCAGCAGGACGCCAACGTCCTTTTGGATAAAGCGGAAAGGTTGATTTTTGATATTTCCGGCTCGCATTTGCAGGGTATTTGCGTATCTATAAAGGATATTATTAAAGACAGCATCGAGGCCATTGAAGGGTTCTACCGGAGGAAGGCGCATGTTACCGGGCTTCCCACAGGCTTTGACGATTTAGATATGATGACCGCGGGCCTGCATAGCGGAGAATTAATAGTTATTGCCGGGCGCCCTTCTATGGGAAAAAGCGCCCTGGCTGCCTGTATTGCCGAATATGCCGGGGTGCAGGAGCAAAAGCCGGTAGCTATCTTTAGCATAGAGATGTCCAAAGAGCAACTGGTGCAGAGGATGCTCTGTTCCCATGCGCGCGTTGAGCTGCAGAAGGCCAGAAGCGGTTTTTTAACCCAATCCGATTGGCCGAAACTTGTAACGGCGGCAGGCAGGCTGGCTGAGGCGCCCATCTATATAGACGACAGCGCAGGCCTGACGGCGCTGGAGCTTCGCGCCAAAGCCAGAAGGCTGAAAAGCCGCCACAATATTGAGCTGATTATCGTGGATTATCTCCAGTTAATGACCGGCTCTACTAACATAGAAAACCGCCAGCAGGAGATTTCGGAGATATCCAGGTCTTTAAAGGCATTGGCGAAGGAGCTTAAACTGCCTTTGATTGCCATTAGCCAGCTCTCCCGCGCGCCCGAAAAGAGAGAAACTTTCCGGCCTCGCCTTTCCGATTTAAGGGAATCCGGCGCCATCGAACAGGACGCGGATGTGGTAATGCTTCTCTTTCGCGAGGAATACTATAATCCCAAGGAGACGAATAAAGGCATTACGGAAGTAATCGTGGCCAAACAGAGAAACGGGCCGGTAGGCTCGCAGAACCTTATGTTTTTAAGCGAATATACCAAATTTGAAAACTTATCCAGACGAGAGGAGTAATCTTTTGAGTTACCGCCGGCAAATTCGGAAAGGCTTGCCTTTTGCTTTCTTGTGCCTGTTTGCCTGTTCCACGCTCCTGGCACAGGAAGAGAGCCCCTCTCAGAAATTAGTTACCAGGGTAGAAGTAGAAGGCAATAAAAATTTAAGCGGCGCCACCATCCTTTCTAAAGTCAGGACAAAAACGGGTGCGCCCTTTTCCCAGGTTATTGCCAGCGATGACCTGAAACGCCTGTATGCCCTCGGCTATTTTAGCGATATCAAGATTGACCTCAAGGAGGAGGCGGAGGGCGTTGCGGTAATCTTCCGCGTCAGCGAAAAGCCGATTCTGTCGGACGTAGCCTTGTCGGGAAACAGGTCCATCCGGACAGAAAAGTTGCAGAAATTAATCAAGTCTCAGACCGGAGAATTCTTCGATGTTCACCGGCTTAAGCAGGATATGGGGGATATCCGCAAGGCCTACGAGGCCCGCGGGTTTCCCCTGGCGAGCATCGATTACGATATGCAGGTCGATGAAGAGACAAATGAAGCAAAAATAAAGATTAACATTCAGGAAAAGATGCGCGTCAGGATTAGGGAGATTTACGTTGAGGGAAACGCCGCCTTTTCGGATAAAAAGATATTAAAGCTTATGCGCACCCGCCGCGATACTTTATTTACTTCCGGTTTATACAGAGAAGAAGTTTTAGATATGGACCTGGAGCGCATCAGGTTATTTTATCGCCAGAACGGCTTTTTGGATGTCGGGGTAACTTCGGGGGAATCCTTCGGCCCGGAAAAAAAGAAGATGTATATCACCGTTAAGATAGACGAGGGAAGACAATACCGGGTAGGCGAAATTAAGGTCCGGGGCGCGGTTATTTTTCCGGAAGAGGAGATAGGGAAGCGGCTTTCGATGAAGCCGGGCGATATCTTCGATAGAGATAAGTTGAAATACGATATTTCCAGCGTGCAGAGTTTTTATTTTGAGAAAGGATACATCACCGCCGAGGTCGACGTAGATACAATTCTGAATGAGAAAACCGGTGCGCTTGAGCTGGTTTATAAGATAGTAGAAAATGAATTGGCTTACATCGATAAGATTAAGGTCAGAGGCAACACCAAGACCCGCGACATTGTAATCAGGCGCCAGCTGCGCTCTTATCCCGGAGAGGCCTTTGACGGGAAAAAATTGAAACGCAGCAAAGAAAGGCTGTATAACTTAGGGTTCTTTCAGGAGGTCAGTTACGATACGGAGCCAACGGCGCTGGCGGACAAAAGGGACCTGGTTGTCAATGTTAAAGAGGCAAAGACCGGCGAATTTGCCTTCGGAGCGGGTTTTAGCTCTGTGGAAAGGTTTGTCGGCTTTGTAGAGATAGCCCAGAGAAATTTCGATATTACCAACTGGCATACCTTTACCGGAGCAGGCCAGGACCTGAGATTAAAGGCGGAATTCGGCACAAGCCGCCGGGAATATGACTTGAGCTTCACCGAGCCCTGGATATTCGGCTATCCTCTCTCTTTCGGCATAGACGCTTATAGTAGAGTCCACGAGCGCTCCGGCACGACCGGTTACAGCTACGACGAAGAGAGGCGCGGCATAGATATCCGCCTGGGTAAAGAATTCACCGAGCTTGTGCGGGCAGATTTAATGTATAAACTGGAAAGTGTGGATATCTCTAATGTTCCCGATGATACCCCTGCGGATTCGGATTTAAGAGATGAAATGGGAAAAAATACTATCAGCAGCCTGCTTTTAGGCATAACCCGCGACAGCCGGGATAATATCTACAATCCCACAAAAGGGCTCATCTTATCCGCTTCCGGAGAACTGGCCGGCGGCCCTTTAGGACAAGACAAAGATTTTTTCAAGGTAATGGGCACAGTCGATTTTTATAAGACTTTGATCAGGAAACTGTTATTAGAATTAAAATTGGTTGCCGCAGCTGCCGATAGCTATGACGACACAGGCACTTTACCCATATATGAGAGGTTTTACGCCGGAGGCACCAATACGATTAGAGGATTTAAAGAAAGGACCGTTGGCCCAAAAGACAGCTCCGGGGAGCCTGTGGGAGGGGAGTCTGCCTTGTATGGTACTTGCGAGCTTACTTATCCCCTGTTTAAGCTGATTAAAGTCGCTACTTTTTGCGATTTCGGCAATGTCTGGGAAAAATTAGGAGAGTTCGCCTCAGGCGACTTTAAGTATAGTGTGGGCCTGGGCCTGAGAGTCAAGACCCCGATGGGCCCGGTAAAATTGGATTACGGTTATCCTTTAGAGGTCGAGGCGGGCGAGGA
>JAHIIS010000076.1 GCA_018899075.1 Candidatus Omnitrophota bacterium
GATTAAGGCATTTTCTAATAATAACGCCGCAGCAGTTGAGGGGGTCTGGATATAGTCTATGTCCTTTATGCGTCCAAGAAGCGCCTGCGTCTTCGCTGTCGGGAGCTTTTGAAAATATGAGTTAACCCGTTTCCTTAACGAAGAGGCCTTGCCCGCATAAAGGATACGCCCGGTCTTATCCTTCATCAAATATACGCCCGGGGAATCGGGAAAAGCTTTTATTTTCTCCTTAATATCCATCCGATAAATATCCTCGCTTCCTCTTTAGCAAACACCTTTAGTGCCCCCAGATACACCGCAATGGCCGCCAGAATAGAGACACCCAGCCTAACCGCAAGCAAAGGCCTGCTGCCAAAAAGGAACTCGCCGCGATAAAAGATAAACCACAAGGCCGCTCCCATAATAGCGCAGGCTTTAATGATTCTGCCCAAACTCGGCAAAAATGAGTCAAACCTGCCCATCCTTTTTCTTAAGGCAAATAAAAGCAGAATAAAGTTCACCGTAACCGAAATTGCCGTAGCCAGGGCGAGCCCGGCCATCTTTAAGGGCCACATCAAAATAAGATTTAAGACAATATTGATTAATAAAGCGATGCCTGCTACTTTACCCGGAGTGAAAGTATCCTTTAGCGAATAGAAACAACTCGCCAGTATCTTTATGCCGGCGTATCCCGTAAGCCCCAGGCAATAAAACAAAAGCACAAAAGAAGTAATGCCTGTGGAATAGCTCGTGAAACTCCCTCTTTCAAATATTACCTTAACCAGAGGACGCGCTAAGACCATTATGCCCACTGTGGCTGGCAACATCATCGTAAATACACTGCGCAGAGAAAAGGAAACGGTCTCTTTCAACTGGTTAAAGTCTCTCTTGACCGCCAGGCCGGACAGCCTGGGCAATACTGCCTGAGCCAGGGCTACGCCAAATAAAGCTAAAGGGAACTGGACTAACCGGCTTGCGTATTGAAGCGCCGCCGGCGCCCCTTCCCCTACTATGAAGGCCAAAGAGGCAAAAATGGTATCCACAAAAAGATTAATCTGATATACCGCAATGCCTAATGTGCGCGGCAGGAACAGCCTTCCTATCTCTTTCACTTTAGGATGAATAAAACGAAAACTTCTCTTTTTAAATAAGCCTTTCTTGAGGAGTAAAGGGACTTGAATGGCTAATTGCAACAAGCCCCCGATTAACACCCCTACGCCTAAACCGTCAACCGGTTCTTTTAATCGTGGGCAGAAAAACAGGGCGCTTACAATCAAGCTGATATTGAGCATACTGGGGGCCAGCGCAGGCAGGGTGAAAGTCTTAAGAGAATTTAAGACCGCCATTGCATAAGCAGTCAAACCAATCAAAAGAATATAAGGAAACAGAAACCTGGTAAGCCTTATAGTCAGATATAGCTTTGCGGGGTCTCTGATAAAGCCGGGGGCGATAGCGCGCACAATATACGGGGCAAATAATTCTCCCAATATAGTCAGGCCGGCCAATATTACTATCAGAAAATTCAGGAGGCAGTTGGCCACCTGCCAGAACTCCTCATCCTTGCCCTGTTCGTTCAGGCGCGAAAGCACAGGGACTACCGCGCTATTTGTGCTGCCCTCGCCGACTACATTGCGCAGAAGATTGGGAATTCTGAAGGCGACCACAAAGGCCTGGGCGCGGGCTCCCGTGCCAAATAACCCGGCAATTATAACATCGCGGACAAAACCCAGAATACGGCTGGCGAGCGTCGCCACGCTAATTGCCCGGGTAGATTTTATTAAGGATTTATTTTCATTCATCTGCCTTGACAAATATATTCGAATGTGTTATCTTAACTCCTGTAAAGGAGTTTATAAAATGCCGATAAAAAAATCAGCCTTTAAAGAACTGCGCAAGGCCAAAAAGAGACATCTTCGAAATATCAAGATAATCTCTGAACTAAAGACGTTAGATAAGAAATTTATAAGTCTTGTGGATGAGAAAAAGATTGAGCAGGCAGAAAAAGTACTTAACCGGCTAATTTCTAAATTGGATAAGGCGGCAGTTAAAAAAATAATTCAGAAGAATAAAGTCTCGCGCAAAAAATCCCGCCTGATGCGAAAATTAAAAAAGGCCTAAGAGCCTTGCCGTCAAAAGTTCCAGGGCAATTTTCGGGTTCTGCCTTCCCGCCTTAATATCGCTGTCTGTCTTTTGCAAATCCAGAAGATGTCGTTCAAGCAGAGAGGGGCTTATCCTGCCTCTTTCGGATATTATCTTGTGGGTTAAAGCCCCTAAAATCTGGGGGAAGTTTACGCCGTCCTTCCATAAACTGTCAAGAATTTGAAAGGATTTCTCTTTATCGCGGACAATAACAGCATCAAAAAGCTTGAAGGCGCTTGCGGTTACATCGCGCTGCCCACTGAGTTTCTCGACATCGCTAACTACAATCGTTTCTCTTTCCCCGATATATAAAATAAGATTGTCCAGAGAACAAGTCAGAGCCTGCAGATTATTGCCCAGATTGTCTATCAGCAGTTGCACTGCCTTCTGTTCTATCTTTTTCTCTTTCGCCTCAACTTGCGCCTTTATCCAGCCATATAGCTGATTCTCTTTAAGGGCTTTGCAAAGAATGACCCGGGCATATTTACAAATTTCGGCAAAAAAATCCTGATTGAGATTACTTTGCGAAGTCTCTAAGATGAACAAGGTAAGCCTGTTGGGAGTCCTTACATAGGAAAGGATAAATTTTTCATCGACTGCAGAAAAATCCTCAATCCGGCGCACCAGAACTACTCTCTTGCGGCCAAGGAAAGGTGCCGTAGAGGCGCACTCCAAAATTTTTTCTGCCGATGCTGAGTCTGCAGAAAAAACATTAAAGTTAAAGTCCCCGGACTCCTTATCCAGAAAGGCAGATTTAATGCGGGCGAGAGCTTCTTCTTTTAAGAATTGCTCGGTTCCGGCGAGTAAGTAGACTGGGGGTTCTTTGAGAATTACCATCCTTCAATGGTGCGATTAACGATGCGCCTGGCTAAATCGGAAACAGCGCTGGATACAGCGGAGCTTTCGCTTGTGGCGTATCCCCGTGAACGGCTCTCATCGGTATCACTGTAAGTGGAATCACCGATAACCCGCAACTCCCGCCACATAACCCGCTCTTTCCTTATATCTTTAAGCACGATTGAACAGACTATGCTAATCCTGTATTCTTCAACGGTCTCATTATCCGCTCCGTAACGCACGGGCTGGCTTAGATAATCGATTAATTCTCCGCTTAGGATTACGTCTGCATTTTCTTCTTCTACTACTTTGAGGTGTCCGTCGTTTATAAATTTATCGATAATCTCTTTGGTAACGTCCGTCTCTAAATGGGCCCTGTAGGAGCGAAAGCGGTACTCCTGTGGGCTTAACTCTTCGGTCAATTCTATCTTATTTCGCAGA
>JAHIIS010000077.1 GCA_018899075.1 Candidatus Omnitrophota bacterium
TACACCGCTGCAGCCCTTTCTTTTGGCCTCTCTTAACAGGGGAGTCTGCGCCGGATTATAAACCAGGTCGTAAACAACTAATTTCGGATGAAGATACTCGGGATTAAAAACCAGTCTATCCTCCTTATACATCCCCACAGGCGTGGCGTTAATCAAGAGGTCGGGCTTATCCTGCAATAAAGCATCGGCCTCAGAAACGAGGCCTATATCGCAATTAGAAAAATTTGCCTCTAATTTTGCCGCTAAGCCTTTTGCTTTATCCCGGTCCATATCAAATAGAGCAATACTTCCCGCCCCATTTTTAGCCAGTTGAGTGGAAACTGCCCTGGCTGCTCCTCCCGCGCCTAAGATAGATACCTTTTTGCCCTGGAGATTAAAGCCCACTATTCTTGTAAGATGCGTAATAAATCCCGGGCCGTCGGTGTTAAACCCTTTTGTAGTCTTATCCTCATTTACCTTTACCGTATTTACCGCGCCAATCAGATGCGCCTCCCGGTCTAATTCATCCAGGAAGTTAATGATTTCTTCTTTATAAGGGACGGTTATATTGAACCCGCAAACGCCCTGGCCGACCAAGCCCTTAAATCTTGCTTCCAATTCCCCGGGCTTTACTTCAAATAACTCATAGCGGGCATCCACGCCCAGTTCCTTAAATGCGGCATTATGCATTACTGCCGAATAGCTGTGTTTGACCGGAAAACCTATTAAACCGTATATCTTCATCGCTTTTAGCGTTCAGCAACAAGGGCGAGCTAACCACTCGCCCCCCACCATATTTGCATCTGCCAAGAATGAATTTACTTTCTGTATAGCAACTTATTTATCGCGTCCAGATAAGCCTTAGCAGAAGCCTCAATAATGTCGGTGCTGGATGAGCGGCCGGAAATCTCTCTTCCCTTCGCTTCCACTCTCAGGTGCACCTCGCCCAGGGCATCCTTTCCCCTGGTCACCGCCTGAATGGAATAATCCAGAAGTTTACCCCTGATTCCCGTAATCTTATCAATGGCTTTATAACAGGCATCTACCGGGCCATCGCCGCGAGAGCTGCTGGTAAATGTCTTGTTCTTCGACTTCAGCTCGACAGTTGCGGCAGGGGTAATTTTGTTGCCGCTTTTAACCTCCAGGCTCACCAACTGCCAGACTTTCGGAGTTAGAGAAATCTCCTCTTCTACAAGAATAATTAAATCTTCGTCAAAAATCTCTTTCTTCTTATCCGCGAGTTTCTTAAAGCGTTCAAAAAAGAGTTTATCGATCTGGGAAGGGCTTAAATGGAAGCCCAGTTTCCTCAGGCGCTCCGAAAAGGCGTGCCTGCCGGAATGCTTGCCCAGAACTAATCCACCCGCCACTTCAAGGCCAATATCCTTAGGGCGCATAATCTCATAGGTAGTGCGTCTTTTTAGTATCCCGTCCTGATGGATGCCGGCTTCGTGGCGAAAGGCGTTCTGCCCGACAATAGCTTTATTGGGCTGGACGAGGATGCCGGTCAATTTACTTACCAGGCGTGAAGTCTTGTAAATCTCTTCGGTCTTGATATTGGTGGATTTGTTTAAGAAATCGCGCCTTGTGCGCAGAGCCATAACTATCTCTTCAAGAGAGGCATTGCCCGCGCGCTCGCCCAGCCCGTTAATGGTGCACTCCACCTGCCCTGCGCCGCAGGCCACGGCAGCCAGAGAATTGGCCACGCCTAAACCCAGGTCATTATGGCAATGCACGCTTAAGACCGCTTTATCGATATTCGGGACATTCTCTTTTATCTCTTTAATCAACTGTCCGAATTCTTCCGGTAGGGCGTAGCCGACGGTATCGGGGATGTTGATGGTAGTGGCGCCGGCCTCAATTGCTGCCTCTACCACTCTAAATAAGAATTCCTTTTCCGTGCGTGAGGCATCCTCCGGCGAGAACTCTATATCATCGCATTTGGTCCTTGCGTATTTTACTGCAGCTACAGCAAGACGAAGTATCTCATCCTCGGCCTTTTTCAATTTATACTTCATGTGTATCTTCGA
>JAHIIS010000078.1 GCA_018899075.1 Candidatus Omnitrophota bacterium
AAAGGCATTCTTATTAAACATATAGATAAGATTAATTTTACATATATCAGGAAATGGTTAAAGGAATTTAGTAAGCTTCCAGAGGCAAAAGATGCATTAAGCAACTTTAAGAGGTTGCTTAAGAAGATCCGATAAATCGCCCTAAGTTATGCACAAGCATCCCTATTTAATCGGGATTGTCTTTTTATTCTGCGGTTTGGTTTGGGCGCAGAGTGAGCCCTGGAATATAAAAAAGAGCAAACATTTTATTATCTATTATCGGGAAGCCCCGAAAGAATATATCAGTGAGGTAAAAAGGCGCGCCGAGCGTTATTATCAGAGCATCACCGATTATTTAGGCCTGATGAGGTTTAATTTCTGGACGTGGGATGAGCGCTGTAAGATTTATCTTTATCCTAATCGCAGAGAATACTTAAGAGATACCCGTTCGGCTTCCTGGTCCAGGGGCGGCGTGCATATTATAAAAAAAGAGATTGTTACTTATGTTGAGAAGGAGCAGTTCTTTGATTACGTCCTTCCCCATGAGCTCGGGCATATTATATTTAGAGAGGTGGTAGGGTTTGACAAGAGGCTTCCTTTATGGATAGACGAGGCTGTGGCAGTCTTGCAGGAAAAAGACAGGCAGAGCTATTTAACGGCTGCCGGGGAACTGGCGGGGGAGGGACGGCATATCCCCTTAGATGAATTATCACAAATAAGAAATTATCAGCAGGTTTCGCCGCCGGCCTTTTACAGCGAATCAGCCAGCATAATAGGCTTTCTTTTAGAAGAGTTTGGCAGAGACAGATTTATCGCCTTTTGCCGCCGCCTGCGCGACGGAGAGGACTGGGAAGAGGCGCTCCTGCGCACGTATAAATTTGAAGATTTGGGCGCATTGGAAGAGGCGTGGCTGGATAGTTTGCTAAGGAGGTAGTTAAAGATGGGCAGGGAGTTTAATATATTGATAGTCGAAGATGATGAGAAGACGTTTGATGTCCTGAAGCAGGGGCTGGCGGCCGCCGACTACAAAATCTGGAGGGCAGTTAGCGGCGCAGAGGCGCTGAAACTGGCCAAGGAGATTTATTTTATGGTGGTTATCACCGAGATTCGCACAGCGGATATGGACGGGGTTGAGTTGATAAGGAGACTTAAGAAAATAGACTACAAGATTAATGTAATCGCCCTTACCGCCTACTCTTTTATCGATTCGGCCGTAAAAGCGCTCAAGGCCGGGGCCTTTACTTATCTGACCAAGCCCTTAAACACCGAAGAGGTAAGGCTGATTGTGCAGAAAGCGATAGAGAATACGTGCCTGTTAATCCAGGCGGGCAAAAGAAAATATTACCAGGATATGTCTATCTTAGACGGCCTGACGGGCGTTTATAACCACCGCCATTTTCATGAGAAGCTGGACTGGCAGATTGCGCACCTCAGGCGTTCCCCCCAGGCGTTTTGCCTTTTTATGCTCGACATCGATGATTTCAAAAAATATAATGATACCAAAGGGCATCAGGAAGGGGATAAGGTGCTTCATAACGTTGCGCAGTTAGTCGTAACTACGCTCAGAGACAGCGACTTGACTTTTAGATACGGCGGCGAGGAATTTGCCGTAATCCTGCCCCAGACAACGCAGCAGGACGCCGGGAGAGTTGCGGAGAGGTTGATTGCAGCAGTAAGGAGCCGGCTGCCGGTGACCATTAGTGTAGGAATATCTACTTTTCCGGATAATGTCCAGGTGAAAAGCGATTTGATTGGCAGGGCCGATAAAGCCCTCTATCGGGCGAAGCGGCTGGGGAAAGATAGATTCTGCGTTTTTGACGAAAGGCTGGACAAATAAAATTGTGTAATGTGTAAAGTGTAATGTGTAAAGTGGGTGGAATTTGAAGAACCTTACGATAATTTTGATAATGTTAATCAGCACTTTAGGGCCCTCGGCGGTTATCGCAGCGGTGGGATATGCCAGCGTCAGGGCGTTGGGAAGAAACCCTGCCGCGGCGCCGAAGATACTGATATCTATGATTCTGGCATTTGTCTTTGCCGAAGCAATTGCCATTTTGGGGCTTCTTATTGTGTATAATTTGTTTGGAGGCTAAATATGCTAATCTGGCAGTTGGTTCTGATACAGATAGTTACATTTGTCTTAATTATCCTGTTTTTGCGCTGGCTGCTTTATAGCCATATCAGCCGGGCCTTAAAAAGGCTGCAGAAGCTCAATCAGGAGAATCTGGATAAGGAAAGGGCGCTGAAAGAAGAATTAGAGAGGGCGAAAAGAGAGGCCGAGAGAGAGATTGCCGAAGGCCGGCGCCAGGCCGAAAATATAAGGACGCAGGCCCGGGAAGAAGCCGAGAAAAACAGGGAAGATATGCTCGGCAAGGCCAGGAGAGAAGCGAAACGGATGATTAATGAAGCAATAAAAGATAGCCAGAGAAAAAGGGCAGAGCTTACTTTGGAGATGCAGGAAAAAGCGGTATATCTGGCTGCCGATATGATAAGATATATTTTTACGGAGCGCGGCCGGGAAGACCTGGATATCCGGCTCGTTGATGAATTGCTCGGCGAGATAGAGCGGCTGGAAAAAGAAAAAGTAAAGGCCGGGGCCGAAGATAATAAAGCAGAGGTTGTTTGCGCCTGCGCATTGAAAGAGGCGCAGAAAAAAAGGCTGAAAGAGGCGTTGTCTTCCAAGTTAAACAGAAGCATTACCCTCACTGAGAAGATAGATACAGGAATAGTCGCCGGCCTGATTATAAAGTTGGGGGCATTCGTGATAGACGGCTCTATCAGGAATAAGCTGAAGAAGGTACTGCCGCTGATGAAGGAGAAGGCAAAGGAGTAACAATGCCTGAGAAAATAAAGATACCGCCGCTGGAGATTAAAGATACAGGCACAATCCGCGAGATTAAGAAAGGGATAGTCAAGCTCACGGGCCTGGCCTCCTGCATAAACGGCCAGTTGGTGGAACTGGGTACGGATTTGCGGGGAATGGTAATCGGTTTTAATGAAAAAGAGGTTCTGGCCCTGGTGTTAGGAGATGAGACCAGAATCTCCATAGGAGACACCGTATACGGCGAAGAGGGCATCTTTGATGTTCCCGTAGGACAGAATTTTATCGGCCGGATAGTCAACTCTTTCGGCCGGCCCATTGACGAGAAAGGCAAAATCCAGGAAAGCGATTTCTATTCCATCTTTAGAGACGCCCCGGGGGTAATGGATAGGGTGCCGATATTCGAGCCCCTGCTTACGGGGATTAAAATGATAGATACCGTTATTCCTTTAGGCAAAGGGCAGAGAGAGCTTATCATCGGAGACAGGGTTACCGGCAAGACCGCCCTGGCTCTGGATACTATCTTAAATCAGAAAGGCCGGGATGTAATCTGCATATTTTGCTGGATAGGGGGCAGTTACTCCGCATTTCTGAAGGTCCTGCAGGAGTTGAGAAGAGAAGGGGCAATGGATTACAGCATTATTGTCAGCGCCATGGCTTCCGATTCCCCGGCGGAACAGTATCTCACCCCTTACACCGCGGCTGCTCTGGGGGAATACTTTATGCATCACGGCAGGGATGTCGTGGTCGTCTTTGACAATTTGACCAGGCACGCCTGGGTTTACCGGCAGCTCTCCCTGCTTCTGGAGAGGTCTCCGGGCAGAGAGGCATATCCCGGCGACATCTTTTATCTTCACTCCCAGCTAATGGAGAAGGCGGCGAAGTTAAACGAGGAAAACGGCGCAGGCTCAATGACCTTTCTGCCCATTGTAGAGACCCAGGAGGGAGACGTTACCGGGCTCATCCCCTCAAACCTTATCTCGATGACCGACGGACAGATTTATTTAGATACCGGCCTCTTCCATGAAGGGTTTAAGCCGGCCATTGATTTGGGGCTTTCCGTTTCCCGAATCGGCAGCAAAGTCCAGTGCGAGGCGCTCAAGGAGGTATCGAGGGCATTGAAAGGGGAATATGCCCGGTATAAGGAATTAGTCAGCCTTACGCGGGTGAGGACCAGACTTGCGCCGGAGGTAGAGGCCAGGCTAAAACGGGGCAGGGCCTTGAGCGCCCTTTTCATCCAGGATAAGAGCAAGCCATTAGCGTTGGAAGAAGAGATTATTATTTTTTACGCCTTTGCCAGGGGGCTTGCGCC
>JAHIIS010000079.1 GCA_018899075.1 Candidatus Omnitrophota bacterium
AAACCGTATGGCGAAGAGACGGCGGAAAATGCGTTAAATGCGGTAGCCGAGAAAATCTCGAATTCGACCATATAATACCAGTTGTAAAAGGGGGCAGTAATACAGCCAGAAATGTAGAATTACTTTGTGAAAAGTGTAATAGAGAGAAGAAAGATAAGATATGATTCACCCATCCGAAGAAACCTTATTTGAGCAGTCGAACTTTCCCTAAACCCTGTCGCAAAAGTAGTTCTTTTGCGAGGTTGAGAGTGGATTCTTAAAGATTTTTCAATTTACCCTGTTACCCTTGACAAAAGGGGTAGAATATGATAGACTATAAATGAATACAAAAGAATAAAAGGAGGTAGATTGTCATGAGTAAAGTTGTAACATTGAGACTTTCCGATGAAGAATACGAAAAAATTGCTGCAACCGCTAAGGTTGAGCACCGACCTATTTCTAACTTTATCACCACCGCTACCTTGAGAGAAATAGAAGAATCTTATTACGTGGATGCTATTGAGATGGACCAGATTAAATCCGATAAGAAACTGCTCAAAAAACTCGAAAAGGGTCATCAGGATGCAAAGAAGAGGAAGGGGAGACTGGTTGGATAAGTTTAAGATATTTGAAACAAATCAATTCTTAAAAGACCTTACCCATGACTTCACTGGACAAAAGGTGCGAATAGAGAAAAAACTCACCACTTATGTCTATCCCCAATTAAGAGAAAATCCCTATTTTGGCAAAAATATTAAAAAGCTTAAGGACTATAAACCTGAGACATGGCGATATAGAATAGGCGCATACCGCTTTTTTTATGAAATAGACGAGAAGAAAAAACTCATTTTCATGCTTACCATTGATAGTCGTGAAGATGCCTATCGCCGGTAAAAAATTTGGCTTCCTTTGGGGGCAAGCCGTTCAGGAAAGAGGAAGATGGCTAGACGTGAGTTTTCGGCAGGAGGGATAGTTGTGAGGAAGAAAGGCCGGGCCTTTGAGGTGTTGCTGATTAAGGACTCCTATGGGCGCTGGAGCTGGCCTAAAGGAAATATCGATAAGGATGAGACATCTCCTGATGCGGCAGTGCGTGAGATAAAGGAAGAAGTGGGGCTGAAAAATGTTCGCATTTTAGGAAGAATCGGCCGGAGCAATTACTTTTACCGGTTAAAAGGAGACTTGGTTTTTAAGACGGTGTTTTTCTTTTTGGCGGAAGCAGTCGGTAAAGAGGGCTTAAAAGTCCAGAAAAGCGAAATCGAAGAGGCCCGTTGGTTTAATCCGGAGGAGGCTTTAAAGACCGTTGAGTATAAGGGGGCGGATGAATTGTTAGAGAAGGCGCTCGAGATGTATAAAACGGAGAAGAAATGTTCAGGATAGATTACCCTTTTAAGAAACAGATTTTAGCCTGCGGAGCGAAAGAGCACGCAGGGTTTTGCCTTACTGAAAAGGGCCGCGGCTATATAATCAACGATCTGGGTAATTTAGACCAACATTCTGCGTTCGAGCATTATCAGTGCCAGATCGAACGTTTTAGAAAAGAATTAAAGATTAAACCAAAAATCATCGCGCACGATTTGCATCCCGAATACAACTCTACAAAATATGCCCAAAGTTTAAGCCGCAAATCGAAGGGCCTAAAATGTTTTCCGGTTCAGCACCACCAGGCCCATATTGCCAGCTGTATGGGAGAAAACAGGGTGGACGGTAAGGTAATCGGTGTGGTCTTTGATGGCGCAGGCGCAGGTTTAGACGGCAATATCTGGGGCGGAGAATTTTTTGCGGGAGACCTCCAGGGCTTTAAAAGGATTGCCCATTTAAAATATACGTCCATCACGGGTTATAGTTCAAGCGCGGCAAGGCTATTTGACGCGGTTTGGGCATTAGTGGGCCTGCGCGGTAAAGTACAATATGAAGGCCAGGGGGTAACCGAGTTAGAGAAAATAGTTAACCGTTCAACTCACGTAGCCAACAAAATTTATGAATTTGCAGTGGAGCCGGATAAAGATAAGTTTCTGATTAACCCGCAACCCATCTTTCAAAACATTGCCGAGGATTTAGAAAAAAATATCTCTAAGTCAATTATCTCTGCCGCATTTCACAATACTATCATCGAAATTGTCAGGCAGCTTTGTCATAAAATTAAACGCAAGGAAAAAATCAAAGATATTATTTTAACCGGCGCGGTTTTTCAGAATAAGGTGTTATTTAATCGACTCAAAAATTTATTAACCTGCGATGGCTTTGAGGTAATTACGCATAGGCATTTTTCCTGCAATGATAGCAATATTTCCTTTGGCCAGGCGGTCCTGGCGGATGCGAAATGATAAGGCGATTATTGGGCAATAGCCGCAAATTAGATTTAACCGAAGGCAATACTGTAAGAAATATCTGGGCGTTAGCCCTGCCCATGATGTTAGGAAACATCATGCAGACCGCTTTTAATGTGGTAGATATGATTTGGGTGGGCCGGCTTGGCTCAGAAGCCATAGCAAGCGTAGCTATGAGCGGCGTGGTGCTTTTTGTAATTATAACTTTAATCATCGGGGTCTCTACAGGGACTCAGACCCTGGTAGCCAGATTTATGGGAGCCGGCAAGTGCGCGGATGCGGAAAATGTGGCTATGCAGTCTTTAATTATCGGGGCTGTTTTATCGGTGGCGCTGGCAGGGGCAGGTTTAATTCTCGCCCGGCCGATTTTGCAGATTTTAGGGGCAAAGACAATGATTTTACAGCTGGGGACAGATTACCTGAAGATAATTCTAATAGGGGGCCTGGGGATGGTCTATCTTTTCCTGGCCTGCGCCATCTTTCGTGCCTCAGGAGATGCGCTTACTCCTATGCTGATTATGATTGGCGCAACAATTTTGAATGTTATTCTCGACCCTTTAATGATTTTCGGCATCGGTTTTCCCCGTATGGGGGTAAAAGGCGCAGCTTTAGCTACTGTGCTTTCCCGGGGGTTGGCAGCGCTCCTTGGGCTTTATATTTTATTTCGGGGTTCATCGCGCCTGCGGCTGCACCTGGCAAAGTTGCAAGCTAATATCAAGACCATCGCCAGGATTGTCAAGATAGGATTCCCCAATTCTATCCAGATGGCCTCACGCAGCATTGTGGGCCTGGTTTTGATGGCTATTGTCGCCCGATATGGCAGTTATGCCATTGCTGCATACGGCATTGGCCTGCGGATATTTTCTGTAGTTTTAATGCCGGGGTTCGCTTTAGCAACCAGCGCTGCTATACTGGTAGGCCAAAACCTGGGAGCGAGGAAATTTCTCCGGGCGCAAACTTCTGCCAGGCAGGCGGCGGGTTTTAATACGCTGTTAATGGGATTGGCGGGAATCTTGTTCTTCACCTTTTCTGCCAACTTAATTTCTGTATTCGACACCAATCCCGATATAGTTAAGCTGGGCGCCGAATATCTGAAGATAACTTCCTTCGGTTACATCTTTGTGGCCCAGGGACTGGTGTTAGGGCGTTCTTTAATGGGTGCGGGGGACACCATCTCCCCGATGCTGATTTCTGTTTTTGCTCTTTTGGGCATCCAGATACCTTTAGCCGTTATTCTTCCCAATCACTTGCATATAGGGATAAGCGGGGTCTGGTGGGCAATCTTAATTTCTTCTGTTTTGCAGGGCGCCTTGACCTGTTTCTGGTTTAATCTTGGGCGCTGGAAAGGGATTGACAATTTGCGCATCTAAGTGTAAACTATTCCAACATTAAAGGAGACGCTTGTGATGGGTATTATTCAGTTATCCGATAATGAGTTTGGGCGGGAGGTCTTACAGTCAAGAGAGCCGGTTTTAGTTGATTTCTGGGCCCCCTGGTGCGCGCCGTGTTTGGCGATTACCCCAATCCTGGAGGAACTTTCTAAAGAATATAACGCCCGGCTTAAAATCTGCAAGGTAAACGTAGACAAGAACCAGGCCGTAGCGGCAAAATACCAGGTTTTAAGCATCCCCACTTTATTATTCTTTAAAGACGGAAAGATAACGAATCAGATTGTCGGGATAAGGCCTGCGTCGGATATCAAGAAGACAATCGACTCCTTACTATGCTAAGAACAATCTTTAAGTCCAAGATTCAAAAGGCAACCGTTACGCAAACTAGAATGGACTATGAGGGGAGCATCGGCATCGACGCCGCCCTGATGGAGACGGCCGACATATTGGCGAACGAAAAAGTGCAGGTACTTAATTTAGATACGGGCGCAAGGTTTGAAACCTATACGATTAAAGAGAAGGCGGGCTCCGGCACAATCTGTCTTTACGGACCGGCTGCCCATTTAGGAAAGGCGGGAGAGAAGGTATTTATTATTTCTTATTGTCTGGTTGACGAGAAAGAAGCGCATAATGTTAAACCGAAAGTAGTCTATGTGGACGAACATAACAGGATAAAGAAAGAGTAAAAAAATGGCTAAATGCGCGAAGATTGCCGGGACAGGTTCGTATTTACCTAAAAGGCAAATCAACAATGAGCAGCTTGAGAAATTCGTGCGCAACTTTGACCGCCAGAGGGCAGGTATGCCTTTTAGCCGCTGGGTTGAGCAGGTGACCGGCATAAAGACCAGGTACTTTGTGGAAGACGAAGATACCGAAACCATGGCCGCTGAGGCTTCTCTCCGGGCGCTGGAGGCAGCGCAGATGAAGGCAGGCGAGATAGACTTTATTATTGTTTCCAGTTTTACGCCCACAAGGGATGTCCCCAATTTAGCCTGTTCGGTTGGCCATTTGATCGGGGCGGAAAACGTGGGGGGTTTTCCTTTAAATACCGCCTGCGCGGGATTTGTTTATGGTTTGTCTGTGGGGTATGCGTTGATTAAGTCCGATATGTATAAGAATATCCTGGTAGTTTCATCAGAGACGCTCTCGCGGGTAACCGATTATGACGACCCGACAACAGCGGTCCTTTTTGCCGATGGGGCAGGGGCAGTTATTTTGCGCGCCTCGGCTGAAGGCGGCATTTGCAGTCCGCCGTATCTAAGCTCTAATTTTACCAACCACTTCGAGTTAAGAAACTCAGATGCCTATTGCCCCCGGGAGATAGTAGAAATGCAGGGCCAGGAATTTCTACCCCGCAGCACACTCCATATGCCCGGCGGGCCTCAGGTTTTAAGGAAGGCGATAAACGGGATGGCCGAGGCTTTACTTAAGGTCTTAGAGCTTAGCCCCTATGGGCTCAAGGACCTGGATGTGATTATTCCCCACCAGGCGAACCGGCGGATTACTTCCGGCCTGATTGAAAAATTGGGAGTCCCTGAAGGGAAGGTCTGCCGGGTTATCGATGCAATCGGCAATACCTCCGGAGCTTCAGTGGCCATAAGCCTGGATATGGCTGTACGGGGCGAAGCAGGTGATGTGCGGGTGGAGTCCGGCGATAAAGTCGGCCTGACAACGATTGGCGGGGGATACAGCATAGGAGCGATCGTCTTTGAATATTAAAAGCCGAATTAGACAGAAACGTCATTGCGAGGCTGACGAAGTCAGCCGAAGCAATCTCAAGGCGGGATTGCTTCGCTTCGCTCGCAATGACAGGTTTTTTGCTGTCGCCTGCCTAATCAACTTTCTTTTTCTCTCAGGCTGCGCCGAGGCGCCGTTGGTTAAGAAAGCACAACCCGCCTTAGGCACTATTGTAGAGATTACAGTCGCGGACAAAGATAAACCGCGTCCTTTCCTCAACGCGGCAATAGAGCTGGCCTTTGCAGAAATAGAAAGAGTAGAGCATTTACTGAGCAGGTTTAATCCCGAAAGCGATATCAGCCGGATTAATGCCTATGCCTGTCTTAAGCCAACAGAGGTAAGCCCTGAGACAATAAGATTAATTGAAGAGTCAATCAAATTCAGCCGCATCACCCAGGGGGCCTTTGATATTACGGTTTGCCCGCTGATGCAGGCCTGGGGTTTTGAAGAAAAGTATAAAAGGCACCCGCCGGACCTTGAGCAAATAAAAGAGGCCCTTGATAAAGTGGGCTACCGGAATATCAATATTCTTAAGCAAGAACAGTCTGTCTTTCTTGCTCAGCCGGCAATGAGCCTGGATTTAGGCGGTATTGCCAAAGGTTATGCCGTGGATAAGGCTATAGCGGTATTGAGGCAAGAGGGCATTAAAAACGCCCTGGTCAATGCAGGGGGAGATATCTATGCCCTGGGAGTGCGGGGTAAAAACAGGAAGTGGCGGGTTGCCGTGCAACATCCGCGCAAGAACCAGGCTGTTTTGGCTATGTTAGAACTGGAGGATAAGGCTGTGGCTACATCCGGCGATTATCAAAAATATATTGAGATTTCCGGCAGGAGATACAGCCATATCATTAATCCTGAATCAGGCAACCCCTGCTCGGAGGTGCCGGCGAGCGTAACGGTATTGGCCGGGGATTGCCTGGCTGCCGATGCCTTAGCCACTTCCATATTTGTTTTGGGTCCGAAGAAGGGAATAGATTTAGTTAATCGATTAGAGAATACCGAGGCCATTGTGGCCGCTTTTCCGCAAGATAAGCTCGGTATTTCGCTTTCTCAGGGATTGAAAGGAAAATTGAAGGTTACTCCGTGAATAAGATAGTTTTTAAGCAAGATCTGGCGCCCGACATAAAAAAGATTGTTCTTGAGGCTCCCCTTGTGGCGAAAAAGGTATTGCCGGGTGAATTTGTCGTGCTCATTGTCGATGAGAAAGGGGAAAGGGTGCCTCTTACGGTTGTCGATAGCGATAAAGAAAAGGGCACAATCGCTTTAATCTTTCAGGAAGTAGGAAAGACTACTTATAAGTTAGGAGAGCTAAAGGTCGGCGAAGTAATTTTAAACCTTTTAGGCCCTTTAGGCAGGGCAACAGAGATAAAAAAATTAGGCACAGTGGTTACTGTCGGCGGAGGTGTGGGTATAGCCGAAGTGTATCCGGTTACGCGCGCTTTTAAAGAAGCAGGCAACTCGATTATTTCTATTATCGGAGCAAGGACTAAAGGCCTTTTAATTTTAGAGAAAGAGTTGCGCAGGATGTGCGATGAATTGTTTGTCACTACCGACGATGGGACATATGGCCGCAGGGGTTTTGTCAGCGATGTTTTGAAGGAAACAATAGGTTCTACGAAAGCGGACCTGGTCTATGCGGTGGGCCCTGTGCCGATGATGCGGGTAGTCTCTGAGCTTACCCGTCCCTATGGGATAAAGACGCTGGTCAGCTTAAATCCCGTTATGGTTGATGCTACGGGGATGTGTGGGTCCTGCAGGGTCAGCGTGGGCGGCGAAACAAAGTTTGGCTGTGTGGATGGGCCGGAATTTGATGGCCATTTAGTGGATTTCGCGCAATTAGAGAAGCGCCTGAATCTGTTCTCGGAACAGGAAAAGAGAGCTATGGAGTGCTTTAAGAGCAAAGGAACCGAAGGATGAGGCCCGGGATGCCCAAACAGAGCCCGCAGGAGCGAATTAAGAATTTTAATCCTGTAGCCTTAGGTTTGAGCGAGGTCCAGGCTGTGGGCGAGGCAAAAAGATGCCTGCAGTGCAAAAACTCTCCTTGCATAAAAGGTTGTCCCGTGGAGATAGATATCCCGGCTTTTATAAAGCTGCTTGCTGAAGGCAAGTTCGAGCAGGCCGGCGAAAAAATAAAGGAGAAAAACAATCTTCCGGCAATCTGCGGCCGGGTCTGCCCTCAGGAGACGCAGTGCGAACTTTCCTGCATTTTGGGCAAGAAAGACAGCCCCATCGCGATTGGGCTGTTGGAGAGATTTGCCGCAGATTGGCAGTTGAATCAGTTAACAGTTAACAATGTTCATCAGTTCACAGAAAAAAAATCATTAAATATCAAAAAAAGGCAGGCGGCGAAGGTGGCGGTGGTGGGTTCGGGCCCCGCAGGGTTGACTTGCGCGGGCGATTTGGCTAAAATGGGATACAAGGCAGCTGTTTTCGAATCCTTACATAAGCCGGGAGGGGTCTTGGTTTACGGCATTCCGGAGTTTCGTCTTCCCAACGAGACTCTGCTGGCGGAAGTGGACTATCTCTGCAAACTGGGCGTGGAGCTCAAAACCAACTTTGTCGTCGGTCTGACCGCTTCGCTGGATGACCTGCGGGCGCAGGGCTACGAGGCGTTTTACATCGGCTCGGGAGCCGGTCTGCCGGGATTCATGCGGATTCCCGGGGAAAACCTGAACGGGATCTATTCAGCCAACGAGTACCTGACCCGGGTCAATCTGATGAA
>JAHIIS010000080.1 GCA_018899075.1 Candidatus Omnitrophota bacterium
AATTTATTCCAGGTCTCGCCTGCGTCAGGCGAAACAAAGACGCCTTCGCCTGTAGCAATGAAGATTTTCCTGGGGTTGCCTTTATCTACGGCAATGCAGTTAATCAAGTTTTGACTTTCATTTATCTGCGAAGATTCTTCTTCATTTTCATCTTCATTTTCCTCATCACTAACTTTATAGCTGGTAACATAAATCCTTTCCCATGTCCGGCCGCTATCTATCGACTTAAAAAGACCGTAAGTATTGGCCAGATATAAGACCTGGGAGTTGGACGGGTGCACCGCAATGGACCTCACTTCAGAGCGAGGCAGGCCTCCCCTGAGCTTGCTCCAGGATGCCCCTTTATCTTGAGAAAAATATAGGCCTTCTTTTGTGCCAATGTAAATTTTCCACAAATCCTGGCAATCGAGCGCAATCCAGCCCACATCTTTTGCCTCCTCACTTACTTTTCTGAATATTCTCTGCCACGCCTTTCCTTGATTTCCCGTAGTAAAGAGGCCTTCGGTTGTAGCCAGATACAAAGTCTCAGGGGCCGAACAATCAAAAGTAACAAAATTTATCTCGCCGGCCTCAGGCTTAAGAGAAAAAATCTCCTCCCAGAATTCGCCCCTGTTTTGCGAAAAATAGAGGCACTTTTTGCCTGCGGCGCAAATAAAATTGTCGTCCCCGGAAAAAAGAGAAATTGAACGGATGTCTATATCACTGATTCCTGAATTTTGCGCCTGCCAGACCTGCCCGGCGGCTAAAATCGACTGAAAGGAAAATACTGAAAAAATAAAGAATATCACTGCTTTGCGGACCATCTCTTAACCTCCGTTTTATCTACAATTAGTCAGGCAGGGCCTTCTCTAACTCTCGCAATCTCTTGCGCGCAAGTTCGGCCTCGGGATTATCTTCCTTAGCCAGTTCTTCATATATGCCTTTGGCCTTCTGCCACTGGGCTTGCCTTTCAAGAATTTGCGCGCACTCAAGCCGGGCTTTTCTTGACCAGACAAAGGCATCGGGATAAAGGTAGCAAACCTTTAAATATTCATCCAGGGCCCGGGGAAAATCTTCCTGCTCCTGCCGGCACCCGGCTATGGCAAACTGGATTTGGGCATTGAAGTCATCGCTGTCGGACCCCAAAGCCCGGGCGTATTGCTCGATGGCTTCGGGAAAGAGCCTCTGCTCCAGCAGAATCTCGGCTCTTTTTTTATGGGCAATCCGTTCAAAATTTGTTTCTTTAAATTTTGCGCAAACCGTTTTATACAAGTCTTCGGCATCCTTGGTCCTCCCCTGGCTTTTAAAGATATCGCCTTTAAGCAGAATAGCATCAACAATTATTTCGCTCGCCGGATAATTGGTTTGCAGGTTTTGCAGCTCATCCAGCGCCGCTTCAGGCTTTTGCTGGTTAAATAAGGCCTTCGCCTGCCAGAAGCTCGCATCGTCAACCAATTCATTGTGAGGAAAATCTTGCCTTAACCTGGCGAAATATTCCTGCGCCTGGGCAAATTTCGTATGCCGAAAATGATATTTCCCTAACCAGAACAAAACATCGCAAGAGAGCTCTGTCGCGGGATAAAGGCTGAGAAACCTTTTAAATTCTTTTATAGCCTCTTCCTCTTTTCCCATTTGATAAAAACAAAATCCCATCTGATACAGGGCCTTCATCTTTAGCTTGGCGTCCGTTGATAGGCTCAAGGCATTGCGAAACCCCTCCTTCGCCTGCTCGTAATTCTCATTATTGTAGTATGCGCAGGCTTTAAGGAAGGCCGCCTGGTCTTTCAGCTGGCTGCGCGGAAACTCTTTGATTAAGTTTTCTAACTGCTCCCTGGCCTGGGAAAATTTGCCCTGGCGAAAATAGATTACGGCTATTTGATAATGCGCCTTATCCAGAAAATTACTCTGGGGAAAATTGGCTATTAAGGCGTTGAACGCCAATATTGCGCTGTCAAATCTTTTTTCTCCGGAGAGGGCAATCCCCAGCTGATATTGGGCGTAATCCGCATAGTAAGAGCCGGAAAAGTCCTTTAACACAGAATCGTAATATTTGGTTGCCTCCCTTGTCTTTCCCTGCTCAAGATAGATATCTCCTATCCTGCAAAGGGCCCCGCTTTTAAGAAAGCGGTCTGCGGAGTCCTCAAAGACCTGCTCAAACTGCGCTATGGCCTGGTCATATCTTTTCATTCTGGCGTAAGTCCAGCCCAGGCTGTAACGGAGATTATCGAGTAAGCTTTCAGAGAGGTTTTCCCGCTCATATACAGCCAAATCTTTACTCTCTGTTTTGGACGGAATACCTTTAGAGAATTTCTCTAAAGCCTGCTCATATGTCTGGCAGGCCTCGGAATATCTTGCCAGTTCATAAAGGGCCTGGCCTTTCCAGAAATAGGCATCATCGAGCCAGGAAGAATGAGTAAAGTCTTCAATAATTCTCTCGTACATCCGGATGCTCTCTGCGTAATTTTCTAAGTAGGCATTACAGCGCCCTTTAGCAAAAATTATGGAATCTTCCAAAGCCGGGCCAAGGCCGGGGGCCTCTTTTAAGTCGTTAAATTCATCTAAAGCCTTTTTATACTCCTTAAGCTTCAGATACGCCCAGCCTCTGGCATACTTAGCCAGGGCGGCAATCTTGACTTTAGGCTGAACTTCGGCGGCTTTGGTATAATACTGCGCAGCTTTATCGAAATTGCCCCGGATATATTCTATTTCGCCTGAATAATAAAGCGCAGAATTTTTGTGCGCGGACTCAGGAAAATCCTTCAGGAAGGATTTAAACTCCTTATACGCCCCTGAATAATCCTTAACATTGTAGAAACACTGGGCGATGTGGAAAGAGCTTTCTTCCTTTAATTCATCTTTGGCGAACCTTTTATTAAAGTCTCTATAAAACTCCAGGGCTTGATTGTATTGACCGCGTTTATAGTAACAGCAAGCCCGGTAATAATAACTGCGGGATAAGAAGTCAGATTCCGGGCAGCGCTCGATTACCTTTTCAAAGTTGCTGCGCGCGCTTTCATAATCCTTTGCCGCAAAATAAGTCTGTGCCGTCCAATAAGTAGCCGAAGCCGTAAGTCCATCCTCCGGAGACCCCTGCTCTAAAATTTCCCTTAATGCGTCTAAGGCCTCAGCGAACTTCTCTAACTTTAAGTAACAGCGGCTGATAAAGATTTGAACTTCGCCTTTACTGGCCTGGGGGCCGCTTGCCAGGTATTTGCGGAAATGCTTGAGGGCAATCTCATAAAAACCGTCGCCGAAGGCCCTTTTGGCCAGATATAAATCCTGCGGCTCTTGAGGCTTGTCTTGAGCAAAAGAATTTAAGCAAACGGAGAAAAATAAAATAACGCAAATAAGCCTCAGCATCTGTTCAGCACCTTTTTCAAATATTTGCCGGTGAAGGAGCCTTTAATCCCGGTCAACTTCTCCGGCGTCCCACAGCCCACAATCCGGCCGCCCGCCTCTCCGCCTTCGGGGCCTAAATCAATAACATAATCGGCGCTTTTAATTACTTCCAGATTGTGCTCGATTACAAGCACTGTGTTGCCCATATCGACCAGCCTGTGTAATACATTAAGCAATCTCTCTATGTCCGCAAAATGCAATCCTGTTGTCGGTTCATCCAATATATAGAGGGTCTTACCCGTGCTTCTCTTGCCCAATTCTGCGCAAAGTTTTACCCGTTGAGCCTCGCCTCCGGAAAGGGTGGTTGCCGGCTGGCCTAACTGAATATACCCCAAACCCACGTCGGCAAGGACAGTCAGTTTCTCTCTAATCCCGGGAATATTTCTAAATAACTCTTGCGCCTCTTCTACCGTCATACTTAAAACATCGGCTATAGATTTTCCCTTATATTTTATCCTCAGGGTCTGCTCGTTAAACCTCGCTCCTTTGCAAGTCCCGCAGGTAACATACACATCGGGAAGGAAATGCATCTCTATCTTTTTTATTCCATCGCCCCGGCAATCTTCGCATCTTCCGCCTTTGACGTTAAAACTGAACCTGCC
>JAHIIS010000081.1 GCA_018899075.1 Candidatus Omnitrophota bacterium
AGTTTGCGAGCTTTTAGATAGACTGCCTTCAGTAAATATTATTGACTACGGCTCAGATGGTTCGACCAAGTCAGTGCACACGCGAGGATTATCCGGCGCAATGCCCCACAAAGGCTGGATGGGCTGAATCGCAAGCTCCTTCGAAACGCGTTCAACCCAACCTCTATGTTCCTCCAAATATACATCTCCAAAGACCATTGCCTCTATTCCTTCAGCCTTAAGCTCGCTCACTGCCTGTTTAAATTCTTTTTCGTATTCTTTCATATCGGGGCTGATTTCTTTTTGCACAAGAGGAATTCCTATAAGGCGCGCCTGTAACTTTAAGAGCCCTGCCTCTATGCCGTGAAAGCAGCAGCGCTTATGTTCCTTAGATATAAAATTCAGAAGATACTTTACCTGATAACCCTGTCTTAATGCCTTATAGCAGGCAAGGCAGCTGTCTTTGCCTGCGCTCCAAGAAGATATAACCGCAAGGTTGCTCATATACCCAATCTCGTTAAAATAAGCATATTTAATAAAACAAAGACTTCCGTCAACTCATTTATTGCCCCTAAGGTATCCCCGGTTATTCCTCCGATTTTTTTCGCAATAAATTTCCCTGTTAAAATCGTGAAAAGCATTACCATAATAAAGGGTATCAATCCTTTTAATCCCAAAAGAACTAACACGCAAAATAAAGTTATAGCAGTGGCCAAAGAAAATATCTTCGTATTCATCCCTTCAATAAAGACCTTTGCTTTTCCTTCTTCCCGGACATAGGGAAACGAAAACATTGAAAGAACCAAAGAATATCTGCTCAACAGACACATCAAAATTAATGAAACATTCATCATTTTCAAGTCCAAAGCACAGAGAAGGGACAGCTTGAGCAAAATAATACATATTAAACTCAACACTCCCATTGTGCCGATGCGCGAATCCCTCATAATCTTCAACATCTCAGGCCTTGCTTTTCTGCTTAACAGCGCATCAAATGTATCTGCTAATCCGTCCAGATGCAGGCCTGCGGTAAGAATAATCAGTAGAGTAACTAAGAGGGTATTGGCAAGAAGCTCCTCCAACCCCAGAACATACAAAAGCTTATTAGCCGTGGCTAAAATTAAGCCTAAGAGAAGGCCAACTAAAGGAAAATACACTGCTGCCCCGGCCAGTTTGTTCTTATCCATTGCCGATTTAGTTCTAACCGGAATACTTGTTAAAAATTGCAAGGCTATGAGAAATTTCCTCATTCTCTCTACTTTCTACTTTCTACTTTTTCAGATACACCTGCATCCTGAAAGGTGGCCATCTCAGTCATTATCTTTATGCCTGCTTCTACTAAACTTATCGCCAGAGCGCTGCCAGTGCCTTCTCCCAATCTTAAGTCTAAGTCCAGAAGCGGTTTTAAGCCCATATAATCCAGGACAATTTTATGGCCTTGCTCTACTGAGCAATGCGCAGCTATAAGATAATCTTTAATCTTCGGTTCTAAGTGATAAGCTATTAACGCGCTGGCTCCTGAGATAAAGCCATCGATTACTACAGGTATGCGATGGGAAGCACCGGACAAAATTACACCGGCCAAGCCTCCTATTTCAAATCCGCCTACTTTAGAAAGCACATCGATTGCATCTTTGGGGTTGGGCCTGTTTAATTTCAGGGCCTTTTTAATCACGCTGATTTTATTTAAAAAAGTCTCCTCGCTAATCCCTGTCCCTCTTCCCGTTAAATCTTCTACCGGTTTGCCGGTAAAACAGGCGGCAATTGCCGAAGAGGCAGTGGTATTGCCGATTCCCATATCGCCTGTTCCGGCTATGTCTATGCCGTTTACTAATTCTTCTTCAAATACTTCTATGCCGTTTTCTATGGATTTAACGGCCTCTTCTCTGGTCATCGCCGCAGCCTTAGCCATATTTTTCGTCCCAAAGTTTACTTTTTTATCTTTGAAATTTTGCCTTTTGCATTTTGGGTTTTGGATTTTTGCTGCAACTCCCATATCAACCACAACGACTCTGGCCCCCACGTGCCCGGCCAATACATTTATCCCGGCACCGCCTTCAATAAAGTTATATATCATCTGCGGTGTCACCTCTTGCGGAAAGGCGCTTACCCCTTCTTCCACAATACCGTGGTCGCCGGCCATGGTAAATATAACTTTATTTTTAATCGGGGGGTTAACATTGCCTGTAATCTCTACCGCTCTTTTAGCGAGCTCCTCTAAGCGCCCGAGGCTTCCCTGGGGCTTGGTGAGATTGTCCAGCCTTTTTTGGGTCTCTTCTGCCAGACTGTGGTCGAGCTTCTCAATCTTACTTATAATTTCTTTTAATTTTTGCATCTTGGCCTCCTTTTATCTCCAGTGGAATTCCTGATTGCATAAAAATAACCTCATCTGCTCCTTTAGCCATCATCTGATTGGCCAAGCCCAGCAAATCCCGAAATCTCCTGGCCAATAAATTATCGGGAACTATGCCACTGCCTACTTCATTAGAAACCACAATTATTACAGCTTTACTCTTCGATATACATTGAGCCAGCGCCTTTAGGCTTTTTAATATCTTGTTATCTTTTGGGCCTTGCGCC
>JAHIIS010000082.1 GCA_018899075.1 Candidatus Omnitrophota bacterium
CTGACCATCCAGAGGGCTTGCGGTTTTATCGCCGGCCCGCTTAATCCCCCTGTAATATTACCCAGCTTCGGCCTTTTTGTCTTAACATCCACCGCCATCCCAAAGAATGTATTCACTAAAGAGAGCGCATCGCTTCCGGCGGCTTCTGCTGCTTTAGCAATCCCGGCGATATCGGTTACATTAGGAGAAAGTTTGGTAATTACGGTTAATTTAGTTGCTCTTTTTACAGCCTTTACTACTTGATAAATAGCCCGGGCGTCCTGGGCAATTAAACCCTTCTTGCCTAAATTCGGGCAGGACGCATTTAATTCCAACGCGCCAATATTCCTCTTGAGCTTGCTTAAAGCCCCGGCCAATTCCGCAAATTTTGCGGGCGTATCCCCCGCAATGCTCACAACTATCGGGATGCCTATCTTTTTAAGATAGGGCAGCTTTTCGCAAATGAAAACCTCAAGCCCCGGATTTTCCAGCCCGATAGCGTTAAGCATACCCTGATAAGCCTCGGCAATGCGCGGCGGGGGATTTCCGCTTCGGGCCTTGAGGGTGATAGTCTTGGTGACTATCGCCCCTAATTTTTTAAGAGGCACCAGGTCTTTATAATCCTCGCCGTAGCCGAATGTCCCCGACGCCACAACCACAGGGTTGGCTAACTTTAATCTACCCAAAGAAACCGAAAGTTCAGGCATAGTCTATGACCATTTAATTTCTTGAAGATTAAATACGGGGCCGTCTTTGCAGACCCGCTTATATCCCGCCGTAGTCTTAACAGCGCAGCCTAAGCAGGCGCCCACTCCGCAGGCCATATCCTCTTCCAAAGAAGCATAAGCAGGCATACGAAAGCGGCGGCTTATGCGCGCTATTTCTTTAAGCATTGCCTTCGGGCCGCAGGCGTATATCGTTGTGCGTTGTGCGTTGCCTGTCCCGAGCGAAGTCGGGGGATGCGTTGCGCGTAAAAGTAAAAGTTTCTTCAATAAATCCGTGACGAGGCCTTTATAGCCTTGGCTGCCGTCGTCGGTGGCAATCTGAAGTTTTACGCCCAGTTTTTTAAAATCCCCCGCGCATAAAACTGAACCTTTTGTCTTTGCTCCAAGCAAAACAACAATTTTTTTTCTATCCGCTAATTTTTCCGCCAGCGCCAAAAGCGGCGCCACGCCCATTCCGCCCGCAGCTAATATTATTTTTGAGCGTGTAGCGGTAAATCCATTCCCTAAAGGCCCCAGCACATCTATTTTATCACCTTTTCGCCTTTTTGCCAGAAGGTTTGTGCCCCGGCCAACAACTTTGTAGAGAATTTCAAAATTATTCCGATTGATACGGTGAAAGCTAAACGGGCGCCTTAATAACGGCTCTACGCTATTTTGGCAGCGCAGATGCACAAATTGGCCGGGCAGAGCTTTCTGAGCAATCCCGGGCGCGCAAATTGCCATCTTAAAATAATCCGGCCCGGCTTTTTTATTATATAAAATTTTGAATTTCCCCTGGATTATTTTTGGCATTTGGGGCAAAAACAGGTTCCTCTGCCTCCCAGGCTAATCTTTTTTATACCCGTCTTACATTTTACGCAGGGCCGGCCCCGGCGGCCGTAGACCTTAAGGCGCAAATGGTAATCCCCCTTTTTCCCGCGGCCATTTACGTATTCATCCACGGATGAGCCGCGGCATTGAATGGCGTCCTGCAAAACTTTCTGAATAGCCCGGTGCAGCCCTTTAATCTCTTCGCCTTTCAGTCTATTCGCCGGGCGCCCAGGTAAAATACCGGCCAGAAAAAGGGCCTCCTGGGCGTAGAGGTTGCCGATTCCGCCAATAAAGGTCTGGTCCATTAAAAGCGGTTTAATCCTGGTCTTTTTATTGGCGAGCATCTCTTTAAATTTTTTTACGGTGAATTCCTTCGTTAACGGCTCTATCCCCAGCTCCCGCACGAACTTCAACTTCTGCCAGTCGCAGACCAGGCGAAGCTCGGCAAACAGGCGCTGGTCGTTAAAACTTAAGTAGCGGCCGCCGGATAAAACAAAGACCACCCGCGCCTTTTCTTGCTTTTCGGCAGAATAGATTAACTGTCCGGTCATCCGTAAATGCACAACCAGATAATCTCCGGTAGAGAGTTTCATTGCCAGGACCTTTGCCCGGCGCAAGAAATCTTGAAAAGTTGCTCCTTTCAAGCGCCTCTTAAATTCCGCGGGTTTCGGCTCTTTAATTACCTTCGGATTAAGGATTTCGACATCCTTAATCTTTTTACCTTTAACGTCTCTAATTAAATCCCGCCGAATAGTTTCGACTTCGGGTAGTTCTGGCAATTC
>JAHIIS010000083.1 GCA_018899075.1 Candidatus Omnitrophota bacterium
GCGCCTTTGAGGAGCAGCCGATATACCTGCACTCCAGGTTCGGCCCGTTTTGTATAGTCACGAACGGCCTGGTGGAAAATACGCAGGAATTAGCAAAAGGCTTGTTGGAAAAAGGAATATCTTTCAGCGAAGTAACCCAAGACTCGGTTAATGCAACCGAATTGATTGCCAAGTTAATCAGCCAGGGAGATAATTTAGTGGACGGCATAGAAAAGATGTTTACGGCAATAGAGGGTTCCTGCTCGCTTCTACTGCTGAATAAAGACGGAGTCTATGCCGCCAGAGATAGATTGGGGTATACCCCTCTTGTGGCGGGTAAACGGGACGACGCCTGGGCGGTAACTACCGAGACAAGCGCATTCCCTAACAGCGAGTTTGAGATAGTAAAGTACCTGCAGCCCGGAGAAATAGTCCTGCTCAATGAACAGGGTATGGCGCAGGCGAAGCCCGGAGGCGATATAACTCAAATCTGCACTTTCCTCTGGATATATACGGGTTTTCCCGCTTCCAGCTATGAGGGAATAAATGTGGAGGTGGTGCGGGAAAGAAGCGGACGGTTTCTGGCCAGGCGCGACCGGGATGCAAAAGTAGATTTGGTCTGCGGCGTTCCCGATTCGGGCACCGGGCATGCCCTGGGTTACGCTATGGAGTCAGGTAAACCCTTTAGGCGCCCGCTGGTGAAGTACACGCCCGGATACGGTAGAAGTTACACTCCGCCCTCGCAGGAGACGCGCGATTTGATTGCCAGAATGAAGCTCATCCCTATTAGAGAGATAATCGCGGGAAATAGAATTGTCGTCTGCGAAGATTCCATAGTGAGGGGGACTCAGCTGAAGAACTTCACCGTCAAGAAGTTATGGGAGGCAGGGGCGCGAGAGATGCACATCAGGGCGGCTTGTCCGCCGCTTTTGTTTCCCTGTAAGTTTAACTTTTCCACCCGCAGCATCAGCGAGCTGGCCGCCCGCCGGGCCATTCACGGCCTGGAAGGGCACGATTTGGAGGATGTGGCAAAATACATCGACCCAAATTCTCCGGAATACAAGAGAATGTTAGAGTGGATTGCCAGAGACCTGGAGGTAACCACCCTCAGGTATCAGAGCGCGGATGATATGGTGAAGGCAATTGGTTTGCCCCGGGAGAAATTGTGCCTGTATTGCTGGACCGGCGAATGTCCCAAAAAGAGGATTTAATGCTCTTGTATGGAAAGAATTCGGTTCTTGAACGGCTAAAGAGAAATCCCGCAAGTATAAGGAAGATATCTTTACAGGATAATTTCGCCCTGCCGCCTATAGAGAAATTAATAAAAGCAAATAATATTTCCGTAGAGCGTTTACCCTCGCGGGAATTAACCAGAATTAAACCTGCCAAAGACCTTCAAGGGATAGTTGCCGGAGTAGACAGGTTTGAATATACCGCTTTTGATGATTTGTTGAACCGGCCGCAAAACAGGCAATTGGTGCTTATATTTTTAGACAGAATAAACGACCCCCACAACTTAGGAGTTATTATTCGCACTGTAGCCTGTTTTGGCGAAAGCGCCCTTGTTATTCCTAAGTTTAAGGCCTGCGAAGTCAATGAGACAGTTTTGCATGTGGCCTCGGGAGGCGAAAATTACGTTCCCGTATCATTGGTATCCAATCTTTCCAACGCTATAATCAAGGCCAAGGGGCGCGGATACTGGATTATGGGCGCTGTCCTCGAGAGTGAGGCTGAGGATATAAGTAAGATTTCCTTACCTTTCCCTTTAGCGCTTGTGCTGGGCTCTGAAGGCGAAGGCATTCGTTACGGAATACAAAAACACCTTGATATAAAAGCGCGTATTCCTATGAAGGGGGCCAAACTTTCGTTTAACGTCAATATGGCCTGCGCCATTTTTTGCCATGAGATATCCAAACAAAAACATACTTGATTTCATTTCCGAGGCAGGACTGCTTAAACGGCTGCGACGCTCGGGTTGGGCGGTTCTGGGAATAAAAGACGCGGAGACTGTCGCAGAGCACAGCTTCAGGTGCGCGCTGATAAGTTATGTGCTCGCCCGGATGGAGAAGGCCCCGCCCTATAAAGTATTGTTGATGGCGCTTTTTAACGATATCCAGGAGGCGCGTATTACCGATTTGCATAAAATGGCTCAACGCTATATAGACGCGCGAACAGCCGAGGATAAAGCCTTTAATGAGCAGATTGGCGCCTTGCCGAAGACGATAAAGGCAGAGCTGGCGGATATGCGCAGGGAGTATAAGAGGCAGGCTACCCGGGAGAGTATTATTGCCAGAGATGCCGATATTCTGGAGTGCCTGATTCAGGCAAAGGAGTATCAGGGATACGGGTATCCTGAGGCGGCTAAATTTATGAAAAAGGCCCCGCGTTTTCTTAAGACAAAAAGCGCCCGGGAACTCTGGCGCCTGGCAAAAAATATGAATCTTAACGATTGGTGGTTTAGATTGAGCGAGTTTAAACGCTAGCATTATGCTTAATTCAAACAAAAAAAGATACAGGTTGAGAATTGTGATTCCGGCCTACCCGGCGTTTAATATTTATTCTTCTATTGCTAAGGTGACTACGGCCTTAGGGCCGGTATGTGTGGCCAGCGTTGCCAATAAAATGGAAGGATGGGATGTCGAGGTTATCGATGAAAATAACCTTCGCAGATACGGGCCCAGAAGTGATTCAGGCGGAGCCGACCACGAATTTTTACAACGGCAGAGGCCCGCGGATGTTGTTGGATTTTATGGGGGATTGACCAGCACCGTGCCCCGGCTCTATAAATTAGCCCGTTTTTATAGAGGTAAAGGGGTTGTAACTATTGCCGGGGGGCAGCATTTTCTTGAAGATAATATAACCGAGGCATTGAATTCTTGCATTGACTATGTAGTTATTGGCGAGGGAGAAGAGACCGTTAAAGACCTTCTTGAGGCTTTACAAGGTGAGCGGGATATAAATGACGTCAAGGGCATTGCGTATCTAAATAATGGAAAGATTATTTGCGCTCCCAAAAGGGAGCCTCTGACGGATTTTGACAAGCTGCCTTTACCGGATTTTTCTTTAGTGCATTACGCCAGGATTAAACTTTATCCCGTTGAAAGGATACGCGGCTGCGGTATGAATTGCGAGTTCTGCACTGTTAAAGGTAAACCAAGATGTGCCTCCCCTGAACGGCTGCTTGGGTGCATCAGCAATCTTTTAGAAACAAAGGACGCCAGGCATTTCTTTGTAGTTGATGACCTTTTTGGGCAACAACGCGATGAGACCATAAGGTTCTGTAATATGCTCAGGGATTATCAAAAAAATATAGGCAGGAGACTGGATATAAGCGTCCAGATAAGATTGGATAAAGCCAGAGACCCCGAGCTGCTTTCGGCTATGCGCCAGGCGGGTATTAACACGGTAGCCATTGGTTTTGAGTCGCCTATCGAAGAAGAATTAGAGGCTATGAATAAGCACATAAAACCCGAACATATGTTATCCCTCACAAAGATATTTCATAAATTCGGGTTTTTGATACACGGTATGTTTATCTTTGCTTACCCCTTGAAAGAAAGCCTGAAATTCAAAATGCCGGCGAAAGAGCGGGTAAGGCATTTTAAGAATTTTATCAGGAAAGCTAAAATTGACACTATACAGGTTTTGTTGCCAACCCCTATTGTCGGGACAGAATTAAGGCACAGGCTCGCAATGCAAAACAGGATTTACCCAATAGAAGATGTAGGCTGGGAATATTATGACGGAAATTTTCCTCTCTTTGAACCGGATGAACCGATGACGGCTATCGGGATGCAGGCCTCTATCAGGAAAATTATGGGTAAGTTTTATCAGTTTAAATATATGTTTATGTTAGGGTTAAATATATTTTCTTTTCCTGCTTTAATTTTCTTTTTGCATAACATTAAACCAGGATGGAGGAAGTGGTATCGCTCCTGGCGTAACAATTTGGTTCGTTTTGGCGGCTGGGTTACTATAAGGGGATGGAATTCGGCCTTTAAGAAAGATAAATTTTTACAAAAATTGCAAAAGGCAAAAGAGCGCCTGAAGAAATAACCAAAAACGAGATAACTCCGGAGCCGGTGGCGTTATGACGAAATACAGATGTCCAAAATGTGGGATGGAATATGATGCCCCTGGAAAATGCCGGATGTGCGGTGTTAAACTTGCGCATTCTGAACAGATGAGGCACAAACCTAAAGTTGAAGACGGGCACCACGGCCATCATGCCCATATGGTTGCCGATTTTAAGAAGCGGTTCCGGGTATCTCTGATTCTTACCGTTCCTATCCTTATTCTCTCTCCAATGGTTCAAAAATTTCTCAGGCTGGGAGAGACAATCAGGTTTGCGGGTGATTTATACGTGCTCTTTGTGCTTTCTTCGGCAGTCTTTTTTTACGGCGGTTATCCTTTCCTTAAGGGGCTCTTTGATGAACTCAAAGAAAGACAGCCGGGGATGATGACTCTTATTGCCGTCGCAATCTCAACAGCATATCTATACAGCGCTGCGGTTGTGTTTGGCTTGAGCGGAAAAATATTTTTCTGGGAACTCGTCACACTGGTCGATATCATGCTTCTCGGCCATTGGGTAGAAATGAAATCTATCATGGGGGCTTCCAGGGCGCTTGAAGAGTTGGCAAGGCTCATGCCCTCGGATGCCCATAAGTTAATGCCGGATGGCAGCGTAAAAGATGTGCCTCTGGATGAATTAGGCGTTAACGATAGAGTTATTGTAAAGCCTGGCGAAAAGGTTCCTGCAGATGGAGAAGTAGTCCAAGGCCGGACTTCGGTAAACGAAGCTATGCTTACCGGTGAATCCAGGCCTGTACCAAAAAAGACAGGGGCCAAAGTTATAGGCGGTTCTATTAACGGCGAAGGTTCGATAACCGTAGAGGTGAAAAAAACCGGCAAGGATTCTTTCCTTTCGCAGATGATAAATCTGGTCAAAGAGGCGCAACAGAGTAAGTCAAAAACCCAGGATTTAGCAAACCGCGCAGCGCTATGGCTGACCATTACGGCCCTTACAGGCGGAGTCGTAACACTTTTAATATGGTTATTGGCGATGAATAAGGATTTTGCCTTTTCTCTCGAGAGAACCGTGACAGTGATGGTAATTACCTGTCCTCACGCGCTTGGACTTGCCGTTCCTCTTGTGGTCGCTGTCTCAACAGCGCTTGCGGCAAGAAACGGTTTGCTTATTCGAAACAGGGCTGCTTTTGAAAGAGCAAGAAACATTCAGGCAATAATATTTGATAAAACAGGGACCCTTACAGAAGGAAAATTCGGCGTCACTGATAGGATTAGTTTTTCAGACGACATCGATGAAAATGAAGTTCTGAAATATGCCGCATCGGTAGAAGCCCGCTCCGAACATCCTATCGCAAAGGGGATTGCCGCGTCTTTTAAGGATATCCTTTCTGTCGAAGGATTTAAAGCCATACCGGGAAAAGGCGCAGAAGGAAATGTCGAAGGCAGAAACGTAAAAGTAGTAAGTCCGGGCTATTTGAGGGAGAATAATATTTCAATCGCCGAGGAGAGAATAAAGAGGCTTTCTTCCCAGGGAAAAACAGTTGTGTTTGTAATGATTGACGGAAGGCTCAAAGGCGCAATTGCTCTTGCCGATATCATCAGGCCCGAGTCTAAAAAAGCAATTTCTATGCTAAAGACTATGGGGATTAAATGTATGATGCTCACAGGAGATAACAGGCAAGTTGCTCAATGGGTATCGGAGGAAATAGGCTTAGATGAATATTTTGCAGAGGTTTCGCCTCAGGAGAAGTCATTAAAGATAAAAGAGGTTCAGCAAAGAGGATTGGTTGTTGCTATGGCCGGGGATGGAGTAAATGATGCCCCGGCTTTAGCTCAGGCGGATGTGGGGATTGCCATCGGCGCAGGCACTGATGTGGCTGTTGAGACTGCGGATATCATCCTTGTCCGAAGCAGCCCGCTTGATGCGGTAGCAATCCTCGGCCTTGCGCGAGCCACCTACACAAAGATGGTTCAGAACCTGGCATGGGCCACAGGATACAATGCTTTTGCCATTCCTCTCGCGGCAGGCGTATTTTACAAGGCAGGCATCCTTTTGAGCCCGGCTATGGGCGCATTATTGATATCTTTAAGTACGGTAATCGTGGCAATTAACGCGCGATTCCTAAGAATCCAAAAGTAGGTTGTCGCACAGCACCTAAAGGTAGGCTTCGCGCTACATAGATGTAGCGCTTCGCACTCGGGCGGCTTCAACCCTGCGCCCAAACCCGCACCCGTCCGCAGTTACTTCGCAACTGTCCCCCCAAATCTTGTTTATTTTTTCATTGACATTAGGGAGATTTGTGATACACTTGATATGTAGAAAAAGGGTAGATAAGTTACTTAGGAGATAACCTATGAGACCTAAAAATACATCAAAAACCTTAGGCCCGATAGAGACCAATATAGTGGCCCGTTTAACGTACGAAAAAAAGACGATTGTCACCATAAAAGATCTCGACCAGTTGTTTAAGCTGTCCCCCGAGGACAGAAAACAGGTCGTTTTCAGGCTCAAAAAGAAGAAAATACTGACACCGGTAAAGCGTGGGGCATATGTATTTTCTCCGCTTGAATCCGGCCCGGAAGGGACGGGAGTTGATGAACTGCTTATTCCTCCGCTTTTCTTTCCTCAAAAAAATTATTATATAGGATACTCGACTATGTTTAATTACTACGATTTCACGGAACAGCTTTTTCAGACTGTATATGTCCTTAATACAACGATGCGTATGGAAAGGGTAATTTGCGGCCTATCCTATAAGTTTGTAAGAATTCCCGAAAATCGTATGTATGGGTTGGAAACTATAAAGGTAAAAGATACATACGTAAACATCAGCTCA
>JAHIIS010000084.1 GCA_018899075.1 Candidatus Omnitrophota bacterium
AAAGCTGGAGACAAAAACGCTGGAAAGAATTTTATGAAAAAACTCAAGGCGCATTCGAAGATATTGCCGAAAAGTTAGTTGAATAAAAGCTTAAGCCAAAAATGAGGGAGGGGGCATATGGGCTCCAAGTTACTTTTTCGCGAGAGCACAATGAAAAGATATCGGATTAATGTTATGCGGGCAAAGCGACAAAGGATTTTGTCCGGTGCTTTTCCAAGACAGTTTGCTGCCAAACATTATCCCTGCATTTTTCTCGACCAAAGATTAAGGTCTAGATTTAATGAGCGCACAATTTATAGAGCGAAATGAGTGAAGGTAAGCGATGTGCTCATTAAAACTGCACACCCCTGTAATGTGCAAAGAATTGATAAGGCATTTGAAATTAAATAAAGGCGCAACTATCTTAGATTGTACTGTGGGCTGCGCAGGCCATGCCGAGGCGATATTGAAAGAGATTGGTCCTGAAGGAAGCCTCATCGGCCTGGACCAGGACGATGAGGCTCTTGGGATTGCCAGAAATAGATTGGGAAAATATAGCAATTGTACTTTAATACAAGGCAATTTTAGAAATATGGATGCAATTTTAGCACGGCTTAACATAAATAAGGTAGACGGGATGGTTTTTGATTTAGGCCTTTCATCTTTGCAGATAGATTCGGCTGCAAGAGGTTTTAGTATAAGGCTTGATGCTCCTTTGGATATGCGTATGGATAAAGACTCAAAGCTTTCCGCTTTTGATTTGGTAAACTTTCTTCCTGAGGAAGGCCTGTCCGACATTTTAAGAAAATATGGAGAAGAACGCTGGCACAATCGGATAGCCCGCGCAATTGTTAGAGAAAGAAAGCAATCTATGATAGTAAGTACCAGGCAACTTGTAGACTTGGTCAGGCGGGTTACGCCTTCCAGATATACCAAGATTCACCCTGCTACCCGGACATTTCAAGCCTTAAGGATTGCGGTAAACGATGAATTGGAAACACTAAACATCGGCCTTAATAAATGTATAAATTACCTTAACCCGGGAGCAAGAATCTGCGTGATTTCTTTTCATTCCCTTGAAGACAGGATAGTTAAAAATCAATTTCGCAAGTTTGCAAAGGGGGGCAGCCTTAAGATTATTACAAAAAAACCGATAACGCCAAGCCGGGAAGAAATTTCCGCTAATCCCCGCGCGCGCAGCGGGAAACTGCGTGTTATTGAAAAGAATAGAGAATAAAAACAAGAAAAGAGTAAATCGATGAGCCTGCTAAAATTCTTATTAATAGCAACATTAGTAACAACGGTGGCTTTAGGTTATGTGCATCAGCAGGTAGAGCTATTGAGAATCAATTACGCTATAAATTACAACAAGGGCGATTTATTAGTTCTACTTGACCAGAACAGCACGTTGATGTATAATGTAACCAGCCTGCAATCCCCGCTGTATTTGGAAAAGAGACTAACCGGCCGGGAAAAGGTAAGCTGGGAAGTTCCCTCTCGCTGGCATACAATTGGCTTAGCCGAAGCTGCAAGGTAACCGAATATTAAAAGATCGAGACATTTTAATGCCCGCCTTTATCTGATTTTCCTTTTTTTTATCTTGATATTTTTTCTTCTTATCGCCCGTCTTACATACGTTCAAATTTTTAAGTCTTCAGAATTTAAGGCTTACGCCTCCCTTCAACATAGTATTTTTACGGAAATTCAGCCCCTAAGAGGTATCGTCTTTGACAGAAACCTTAAGGAGTTGGCAGTAAATACAGTATCTTATTCTATATTTGCCACAAATGAGTTTGCTGTTGGAAAAGAGCTCGAAGATAAACTCGCCTCTGTTTTGAATGTGGATGTAAACAAGTTAAGCGCAAAATTAAATCCGCATAAAAATTTTGTTTGGCTAAAAAGAAACGTCAACCCTGAAATTTCTGCAAAGATTAAGGGCTTAAATGTTCCCGGACTCGGCCAGCTCAGGAGGAATAAAAGATTCTATCCTAATGGGTCCCTGGCAGGCCACGTCATCGGTTTTAGCGATATCGACAATAAAGGCCTGGAGGGCGTCGAACTTTATTGCGATTCCTATCTTTCCGGGATAAAGGGCTGGCGCCTGGCGCACAGAGACGCTAAAAGACGGGAACTAATTTGCTGGGGATACAGGTCTATTTTACCGGCCGACGGTTACAATTTAGTCTTGACTATAGATAGCGTGATCCAGGGCATTGTCGAAAGACACACGCAATATGCCGCGCGCAAATATAAAGCAATTTCTGCGACCGCAATCGTTATGGAGCCCCACAGCGGTGAGATTCTGGCCCTTTACAATTACCCCGATTATGATTTAAACAATTTTGGCGATTATGAGTCAAGTGTGCACAGGAATCTGGCTATTACGGATATCTTCGAGCCAGGCTCTTCTTTTAAGTTTGTAACTGCCGCTGCCGCAATAGAAGAAGGCCGGGTTAAACCGGAAGACAAATTCTTCTGTGAAAAAGGCAGGTATCGTATCGGCGGCCGCCTGCTCCACGATTACAAGCCTTATGGCGAGATTTCTTTTAAAGAGATTATGGAGCATTCCAGCAATATCGGCATGGCGAAAGTGGCTCAACTCCTGGGAGAGGAGGCTCTCTATAAATACATTAAGGACTTCGGGTTTGGCAGTTTAACGGGGATAGACTTACCGGGTGAGGTAAAGGGCATAGTAAGAGCGCCTAAGGAATGGTCCGGGGCTTCCATTACGTCAATTCCCATTGGCCATGAGGTTGCCGTTACGCCGATGCAGCTTATTTGCGGCATTTCCTGTCTGGCCAACGATGGAATTCTGGTAAAACCAAAAATTTTAAAATTTATCCAGGACAAGGACGGTAGAATTATTAAATCTTTCCCGCGGCATGTGGTGCGCAGGGTTGTTTCTGCTAAGACCGCTGCGGCCTTAGCAGAAATCCTCGCAGGATGTGTGGAAAACGGCACAGGCAAAGAGGCAGGGGTCCGCGGATATAAAACAGCCGGAAAAACCGGAACCGCCCAGAAAGTAAACCCTGAGGGCGGCTATTACGAAGGAAGGTATTTTTCTTCTTTTGTGGGTTTCGTCCCGGCTGATGAACCCGTTATTTGCATACTGGTAGTTTTAAATGAACCCCGCCCTCAATACTTTGGCGGAAGATGCGCCGCCCCCGTGTTTAGCAAAATTGCCACGGAGACCCTTAGATATTTAAAAATGTCCGATGAGACTAAAAAAGTTAATTAGCAATTTGGATTACAGGCGATTGGAAAACGTCAGCGATTGCGAAATTAAAGGAGTATCGCCTGATTCCAATTGCATTCGTCCCGGATATTTATTCGTAGCCATAAAAGGCGAAAGAGTTGACGGGCACAGTTTCATAAATCAGGCAATTGATAAGGGGGCTAGGGCAGTAATCATGGAGAAAGGGCGGGGTTTGCCGCTAAAAAATAAGGTGGCAAAAATTTTAGTTCGAGATTCGCGGGCTTCTTTAGCTTCTGTTTGCGCTTCATTCTTTGGGCATCCGGCAAAGAACCTCAGGGTAATAGGAATAACCGGCACCAACGGCAAGACCACTGTTTCCTACCTCATCGAGAAGATTTTAGCTTGCGCAGGGCACGCTTGCGGCGTAATCGGGACGGTAAATTACAGGGTGGGCGGCAGAACTTACCCGGCCCCAAATACGACTCCCCGGGCCGATACTTTACAATCTTTATTACAAGAGATTGTGCTTGCTAAATCTAAATATGCTATAATAGAGGTATCCAGCCACGCTCTTGCCCAGGGCAGGGTTGAGGCAATAGACTTTTCGTCTGCCATATTTACGAATTTAAGCCGGGAGCACTTAGACTATCACGGAAATTTAGCTGACTATTTTTCCTGTAAAGCGAGTTTATTTGAGAAGTTAGATGCCGCTGCCTTCGCCATAGTTAATACCGATGACCCTTACGGAAGAAAACTGGCTAAGAAGGTCAGGTCGCGGCTTTTAACTTTTGGGATAGAGCATCCGGCCCGGATACGGGCAAAGAATCTAACTTTAGGGATGAAGGGGACTCGCTTTACAGCAGTTACTCCCAGGGGCAGCATAGAGGTAGAGAGCCCTCTTATCGGAAGGCATAATGTTTATAATATTCTCGCCGCTATAAGCGCAGCATTTGTTGAAAATATAGATTTTTCCCGTATTGCCTCAGGGCTCAGGAGTCTGGCCACTGTTTGCGGCAGGCTGGAGCGTATTGACTGCGGACAGGAGTTTCTCGTGTTTGTCGACTATGCCCATACGCAGGATGCCCTTGCGAAGATTCTTAAGACCCTCAGGCAAATCAGTAAAAATAGAATTATTTTAGTTTTCGGCTGCGGGGGAGACAGGGATAAAGCCAAAAGGCCGGCAATGGGCAAAGTTGCTGCAAAGTTTGCGGATTTGGCAATCATAACTTGCGATAATCCGCGCACGGAAGAGCCCAGACAAATAGTTTCTGATATTTTGCAGGGCATTGGCAAAAAAACAGATAATTATAAAGTTGTTTTAGATAGATTTCAGGCTATTCAAGAGGCGCTTTCTCTCGCTCGCAGGAAAGATATCGTTGTCATTGCCGGAAAGGGCCATGAATCTTCACAAGTCTTTGCCGATAAAGCCATTCCTTTTAACGACCGTAAAGCAGTAGAAAAGATTCTTAAAAACCATTTAACAATTTAAACAATGTTTACCATCGAAGAAATATTAGAGTCTACGGGCGCAAGGCTGGTTAAGGGAGACGCAAACAGCAGGATTTCCGGGGTGTCTGTAGATTCCCGCACCATAAAGCCGGACGAACTTTTTGTAGCCATCAGGGGCAGACGTTTCGATGGGCATAGTTTTATCCCTCAGGCAAGGCGCCGCGGGGCCGGCGCAATATTGTTTTCACAAGCCCTCAAGGGCTCAAGTTCCATTCCCTTGATTGGAGTGAAAAATACTATTCGGGCTTTAGGCGCCCTCGCCTGTTATCATAGAATGAGATTTAAGATTCCTGTGGTTGCCATCACGGGAAGCAACGGAAAGACCACCACGAAGGAGATGCTCGCCGGCATTCTTGGCAGAAGGTTCAATGTCTTGCGCAATCCGGGAACGCAAAATAACCAGATTGGGGTGCCTTTGGCTATATTGAGCTTGCGCCAAAGGCATAACCTTGCTCTCATCGAAATCGGCGCCAATCATAGAGGCGAGATAGACAGGCTTTCCTGGATTATCAAACCATCGGTGGGCATTATTACTAACATCGAGCCTTCCCATCTTGAATTTTTCAAAACCCTCAAAGGTGTATTTGAGGCTAAACTCGAGTTAATCAGAAATTTAGCCAAAAACGGAAAGCTCGTAATTAATAAGGACGACCGGTTTTTATCTCAACTGAACTCTAGTAATTTACGGACACTTACATTCGGGCTTAACGAATCTTGCGATTTTTACGGGCAAATTATTAAGCGCACAGAAAAAGAGACAATATTTTTATTAAACAGAAGACACCGCATAGTCTTAAAGACTTTAGGGCGGCATAATGTTTACAATGCCCTGGCCGGCATTGCTGTTGCCAGGTCTTTCGGCATCAACTATAACGAAATAAAAGACGCCCTTGCTCTTTTTCAGCCGCCTCCTATGCGCATGCAGATGTTAGATATTAATAATATTAAGATAATTAATGATTGTTACAATTCCAATCCCGGTTCTTTAGGATGCGCGCTCGATTTCTTAAGGGATTGTTCAAATCAAAGAAAAAAGGTGGTAGTTTGCGGCGATATGATGGAATTAGGAAGAGAGGCGGAAAAATTGCATTCAAATATTGGTAAAAGGATCGCCAAAGGCAAAATAGATTTTTTAATTACTGTAGGCGCTCTTTCGCGCAATGTCGCCCGTGGCGCATATTCGGCAGGGATGCCCCGGAATTCAATCCGCGCATTCCGCAATACCCCCGAGGCAGCCAGGTTTTTGCTCAAGGCCGTCGGGCCAGGCGATATCGTTTTAATCAAAGGTTCAAGAGCAATGCAGATGGAGGATGTAGTCGAATGCTTTACCAGCTCTTCTATCCGTTAAGAGAAATATTTTTTGGATTTAATGTCTTTAGATACATCACCTTCAGAGCGGCTATGGGCAGCACAACCGCCTTTTTATTATGTATATTTTTCGGCCCCTGGCTGATTAGAAAATTATCCCAGCTTAATATCGGCGAAAATATTATTGAGCGAAAGATTAGTCCCCAGCTGCATTCCTTGCATCGTAAGAAAAAAGGGATACCCACTATGGGAGGCCTTTTAATCCTATTCTCCACAGTTCTTTCTACCTTGCTCTGGGCGAGGCTCGATAATAAATATATCCTGCTGGTTTTATTTTCTGTACTCTGCCTGGGGGCAATCGGTTTTATGGACGATTATATGAAATTTATTACCCGCCGCTCCAAAGGAATAACCGTGTCTATGAAACTGGTGAGTCAATCTATTTTAGCCGTGCTCATCGGCTTATTTGCTTTTTACGACCCCCAGATAGGCCAGGGATTGGATCTGC
>JAHIIS010000085.1 GCA_018899075.1 Candidatus Omnitrophota bacterium
CCCGGAATATCTGCCTCTTCTGGAAGAGAACGGTTTCCTGCCCCGCTTAAATAAAATTCGTCCCGCGGTGTGCGCTCGCGCCAGACTCCTTTTCTTGAATTATCCTAATAATCCCACGGCGGCAACAGCGCCGGAGGCCTTTTTTGCCGAAGCCGTAAAATTTGCCCGCGAACATAACATTGCCCTTGCCCAGGATGCCGCCTATTCAGAGCTCGCCTTCGATGGTTATAGGGCTTCAAGTATACTCCAACTCGAAGGCGCCAAAGATGTGGCTGTGGAATTTCATTCTCTTTCCAAGACCTATAATATGACGGGCTGGCGAGTGGGTTGGGCCTGCGGCAATCGCGATATTATTGCCGCTCTTTCCCAGGTTAAATCGAATATAGATTCAGGCATTTTCCAGGCTATTCAGATTGCCGCAATTTGCGCGCTAAATAGCGGCCCCGAGCATCTTCAGGGCTTGGTCAATCTATACCGGCAGAGAAGGGATGTCATCTGTCAGGGATTGAATGCCCTGGGCTGGAAGGCCAATAAACCCAAAGCCACCTTCTATATCTGGACAAAGCTGCCCCGGGGGCATTCGGATTCTATAAAGTTTGCCCGGCTCCTTCTGGATAAGGCGGATGTAATAGTTACGCCGGGCGTAGGATTTGGCCCATCCGGCAAAGGCTATATCCGCATAGCCCTGACTGTTCCCGAAGAAAGACTGCAGGAAGCAGTGGCAAGAATAAAAAGAATTATTTAATGGTAACCTGTTATATTGCCCTGGGTTCGAATGCAGGAGACCGCAGCAAAAACATTAAGCTTGCCCTCGAATACCTAAAACTTGACCCCGCCATCAAGGCCCTTAAAGTATCTTCATTAATAGAGACTGAACCCTCCGATTGTTTACCCCAATCAAAATTCCTTAACGGAGTAGTCAAATTAGAAACCGGTTATAGCGCGCAGGAACTGTTAAAGCGGCTGCAGGAAATCGAAGTTAGGTTGGGGCGGGAGATACTCCGTCCTAAAAATCACCCCCGCACTATCGATCTGGATATTCTCCTCTACGGAGATTTAAAAATAGACGAAGAAGGGCTCAAGATTCCCCATCCGCGGATGCGGGAAAGGGAGTTTGTAACGCTGCCCTTGAGAGAGATTGCGCCGGAGTTGTTAATATGAAAGTTATCTCCGATATCCAGCAGATGCAGGCCTGGTCTAAAGAGATACACCGCAGGCGCAAGACCATCGGTTTTGTTCCCACGATGGGCTATCTGCACGAAGGACATTTGAGCTTAATGCGCAGGGCGCGGAAAGAAAATGACGAGCTGGTAATCAGTATCTTTGTAAATCCCACCCAGTTTGGGCCGGGGGAAGACTTCAAGCGGTACCCACGAAATTTTTCCAGAGACAAAGAGCTGTCTAAATCCTGCGGGGTTGATGTAATATTCTATCCCCGGGCCAGAGATATGTATCCCCAGGGATATAAAACTTGCGTTGATGTAGAAGATTTAAGCAATGTTCTTTGCGGCGCATCCCGCCCGGGGCATTTTCGCGGCGTTTCTACCGTCGTGCTTAAACTCTTCAACATCGTCCAACCGGATGCAGCCTATTTTGGCCGCAAGGACGCCCAGCAGGCTATTGTCGTCGAGAAAATGGTTAAAGATTTAAACCTGGCCCTGAGAATAAAGACTTTGCCTACTATTCGTGAAAAAGAGGGGCTGGCGCTTAGCTCGCGCAATACCTATTTAAATAAACAGCAAAGAGAAAATGCCGTAATTTTATATAAGTCTTTACAAACTGCCGTCGGTATGATACAATCAGGACATAAAGACCCCCGGAAGATTATTGCGCAAATGCGCAAAATGATAAAGTCCCGGCGGGGCGCCCGAATAGATTATATCAGGATAGTTGATATTCGCAGTCTTACTGAAGTAAAAAGAATTAAAGGCCGCTTATTGATAGCCGTGGCTGTATTTTTTGGCAAGACCCGCCTTATCGACAATGCGATTATTCGCGCTTAGGGAGATGAAGTTATGCCTTACACCGAAGAGAATAACCAGAAATATCAGGAAGATTTAAAGAAAAAGATTGCCCAGTTAAAGAAAGAAAAGAATGCGGTAATCCTTGTGCACAATTATCAGCGGCCCGAAGTGCAGGATATAGCCGACATCCAGGGCGATTCTTTGGCTTTAGCAACTGCGGCAGTAAAAGTTGAGGCAAAAATAATAGTTTTATGCGGCGTGCATTTTATGGCCGAAATTGCCAAAATTTTAAATCCGCAAAAGCAGGTTCTTCTGCCCGTAAAAGAAGCGGGTTGTCCGGCCTCGGATATGATTACCGCAAAGGAGCTGGAGGCCAAAAGGAAAGAAATTCCCGATGCTGCTTGTGTCTGTTATGTTAATTCTTCAGCCGTAACCAAGGCAGGGAGCGATGTCTGCTGCACTTCCGCTAACGCTATTAAAGTGGTCAGGTCAATACCCGAAAAAAAGATATTATTTGTCCCCGATAAAAACTTAGGGCTATATGTCAAGTCGCAGGTTAAGGATAAACAAGTAATTACCTGGAGAGGCGTTTGCCCCACGCATGTGCGCGTATCGCAAGAAGAAATTATTGAGGCAAAAAAGAAATATCCCGGCGCAGAATTTATTGCTCATCCCGAATGCGAGCAAAAGGTCTTAAAGGAAGCCGCTTTCATTGGCGGGACGGGAGGCATGCTTAAATACGTTAAAAGTTCTAAAACAAAAAAATTTATCATCGGAACAGAACAAGGGCTCATATACAGACTAAAAAAAGAAAATCCGGACAAAGAGTTTTATTCTCCCGGCAGCCATTTTATCTGCGCAGATATGAAACTGACAACGCTGGGCTGGGTAGCCCATTGTTTAGAGTTGGGAGTATATGAAATTGAGGTTGCCGAAGACATAAGGGTCAAGGCCAAGAAGTCCCTGGACAGAATGCTGGAAATTACTTATGGAAAGTAAAAAGACAAAAGTAGGCATTATCGGCTGCGGCACAATCGGAATTCAGTTGGCCCGGGCTATAGAAAAGAGGTTTTGCGAGCGGGCAGAGCTTCTCGCTCTCTGCGATATAGATAAGGATAAGGCCGAAAGATTAAAAGCAGGTTCTTCTCTAAATCCTGAGATACTTTCCATAGATGAACTGATTGACAGGTGCGGGCTGGTTATTGAGGCTGCTTCAGTTTCGGTTTCATATGAAGTTGCCCAAAAGGCGCTCGAACAGAGTAAAGATGTAATGATTATGAGCGTGGGGGGAATACTGGACGGATATGAAGAGCTTTTTGCCCTGGCCCGAGCTAAAGGCGGCCGTATTTATCTCCCCAGCGGGGCAATTGCCGGCCTGGATGCGGTTAAGGCGGCATCAATAGCCAAAATTAACAAAGCCACTTTAATTACGCGTAAGCCTCCCCAGGGATTAGCCGGCGCCCCATACCTCGCGGAAAAGAATATAGATTTAACCGGCATTAAAGGCGAGACTGTAATCTTTGAGGGCCGGGCTCGCGAGGCAATAAAGGGTTTTCCCAAAAACGTAAATGTCTGCGCTGCTTTAAGCCTGGCCGGAATTGGCGCAGAGAAGACTATGGTAAGGATTGTCACTTCCCCTGATTACAAAGCCAATATTCATGAAATAGAGGTGGAAGGGGAGTTTGGAAAATTGCTCACGCGAACGGAAAACCTGCCTTCGCCGGAAAACCCCAGGACCAGTCTTCTGGCTTCTCTTTCCGCTATCGCTACGCTAAAGAACATTTTGGATGAAGTAAAAATAGGAACATGAAAGGAGGTGGAAGAGATTATGTCACAGAAAGTAATGAAATGCGGCATTAAGAGGAAAAAGGGTTATCTTTACTACGTTGATAAGAGAGGTAATGTCGCCGAAGCAAAGATGGCCCGCGGCAAGAAAAAAGGCGGCGGCTCCAAAGTGGTTGCCAAAACCGGCGTCGAAAAGAAGAAGGGTTATCTCTACTTCATTGACAAAAAAGGCGATGTCGCTTGCGCCAAGATGGTCCGCGGCGGCCGCAGGAAGAAGAAAAAGAAGGTTGCCAAGAGAAGGAAAAGAAGGTAGAAAGCAGTTAGCCAGACTCTGGCAGATAAGGCCCTTGTAGATTGCTGTTTACAGGGGCCTTATCCTTTGCTATAATGTGTCCTGTGTCTAAAGAATACATTGTCATAAGAGGGGCTAAGGAGCATAATCTCAAAGGTATCAACCTCAAAATCCCGCGCGGCAAACTCGTGGTAATTACCGGTTTAAGCGGTTCGGGCAAATCCTCTCTGGCCTTTGATACCATCTATGCCGAAGGGCAGAGAAGATATGTGGAGAGCCTCTCTGCTTATGCCCGCCAGTTCCTGGAACAGTTACAAAAGCCCGACGTGGAATATATCGAAGGCATTTCTCCGGCAATCTCTATCGAGCAGAGGACAGCGGGCGCCAATCCGCGCTCTACCGTAGGAACCCAGACCGAAATTTACGATTACCTGCGTCTTTTGTTTGCCCGTATCGGAAAGGCGCATTGTTATAAATGCGGGCGGGAGATTTCCCGGCAAAACCCGCAAGATATTGTGGAGCAGATTCTCAAACTGCCCGCCAATTGCCCGATTACGATACTCAGCCCCGTGGTCAGGGGGCGCAAAGGTGAATTCCGCCAAATCTTTGCCGATATTCGCAAACAGGGTTTTGTGCGCGTGCGGGTGGATAATACAATTTACGATATAGATAGTGAAATAAAATTGGATAAAAAAAGGGCGCATAGCGTTGAGGTAGTGGTGGATAGACTGACAGTTACTGCGGATGAGAAATCAAGGCTTACGGATTCGGTGGAAACTGCCTTAAGGACAGGCAAGGGAGTTGTAATTGTTTCAAGGCTTGCCAAAGGCGGGCGCCGGCAGGATATGTTGTTTAGCGAACATTATGCCTGCATTAATTGCGGCATAAGTTTTGCCGAACTGCAACCCCGCGATTTTTCCTTTAACAGCCCTTACGGGGCGTGTTGCGCCTGTAACGGCCTGGGCACCAAGATTGAGGTGGACCCGGACCTGGTAGTGCCGGATAAAAACCGCTCGCTTGCCGAAGGAGCGCTTGAGCCCTGGAGAAGAGGAGGCAGAGGCTACATCCTCTATTACCGGGGGCTGATTAGAGAGCTGGCCAGGCATTACGGCTTTAGTATGGATACGCCTTTTAAGAAATTAAGCAAGGATGCGCGAAAAGCGATTCTTTACGGGTGCGGTGAATATGTCAGGGGCAAACCATTTGAAGGGCTGATTCCCCATCTGGAACGTCTTTTTCGGGAAACCGACAGCGACTATTTAAAATCCGAAATCAACAAATATATGAGCGTCCTGTCTTGCCCTGACTGCCAGGGGGGGCGCCTGAAAAAAGAGAGCCTGGCTGTAACTATCAACAATAAATCCATATGGGATATAGTGAGAATGTCCATTCGCGCGGCTGGGCGGTTCTTTGACAATTTAGGCCTTAACCCCACAGAGAGCGCAATTGCCCGCCAGGCCATCAAAGGCATCGTTGAGCGGTTTAGATTTATGCTCAGCGTAGGATTGGATTATTTGACTTTAGACAGGAGGAGCAGCACTCTTTCCGGCGGAGAAGCGCAGCGGATTCGCCTGGCCACACAGGTAGGGGCGGGCCTTGTGGGTGTAGTTTATATTCTGGATGAACCGAGCATCGGTTTGCACCAGAAGGACAACAGAAAGCTTCTAAACACACTCGAGGCCCTTCGCGATCTGGGAAATACTTTAATTGTCGTTGAGCACGACGAGGCCACGATAAGGGCCGCCGACTATCTTATTGACCTGGGGCCGGGGGCCGGACGCCACGGCGGAAAGATTGTGGCCTGCGGAAGCCTTAAAGATTTATTAAAATCGGCCGATTCCTTAACCGCCAAATATCTGCGCGGCCAGCTTAAGATAAGAGTGCCGGGCAGGCGAAGAAAAGACAATAATAAATCTCTGCAAATCTGGGGCGCGCGCCAACACAACCTGAAAAATATAAATGCGCGCATCCCTTTAGGATTATTTGTATGTATTACCGGCGTATCCGGCTCAGGCAAAAGCACGCTGGTGGATGAGATTCTTTACCGGGCGCTGGCGAAAAAGTTCTACCGCCATAAAGAGAAGCCCGGGGCGCACGACCGGATTACAGGGACCGAATTTATCGATAAGGTGATTGTGGTGGACCAGTCTCCCATCGGCCGGACCCCCCGCTCAAATCCGGCTACCTATATAGGGGTTTTTAATTATATCCGGGAACTCTTTTCTAAACTCCCCGAATCACGTATGGCCGGATTCAAACCAGGCA
>JAHIIS010000086.1 GCA_018899075.1 Candidatus Omnitrophota bacterium
AAAACTTTAACCTTCTGCTATCTCTTTCTCTTTGGCTTGCAGGCTTTCGTCAATCTGGGCGGTATATTTATCGATAAGTTCCTGCACCTCATCCTGCGATTTAAAGCGGTCGTCTTCGGCAATCTCTTTGTTCTTTTCCAGCTGCCTCAGGGATTCGTTGGCATCGCGCCGGGCGGTGCGCAGGGAAACCCTGCCGTTTTCGGCGACCCTTTCGACAATCCTGTCTAATTCCTGCCGCCTTTCGTCCGTAAGATGGGGCATAGAAATGCGGATGACTTTGCCGTCGTTATTGGGGGTAAGGCCGAGATTGGATTGCAAGATGCCCTTTTCTACCTCTTTAATAACGGAGGCATCCCAGGGATGGATGGCAATCAAGCGGGCATTGGGCGTGGAAATAGTGGCCAGCTGTTTAATAGGGGTCTTTGCCCCGTAATAATCCACTAAAATACCTTCTACCAGGCGCGGAGATGCCCTGCCTGTGCGCACCTCGGCAAATTCCCTTTTTACCGCCTCGACGGTCTTTTTCATTTTATTTTCGGTCTCATACAAAATATCCTTGATGGCCATTTGCGCCTCCTACTTCACAATTGTGCCGATTTTCGCTCCTAAAACAATGCGCTTAATGTTGCCCGGCCTGGTTAGATTAAAGACGATAATCGGTAAATTATTATCCATACACAGGCTGATTGCCGTGGCGTCCATTATTTTAAGCCCCTTTTTGAGCACTTCAATATATTTGAGGCGGTCATACTTTTTGGCGTTTTTATCTTTTCTGGGGTCCGCAGAATATACGCCGTCAACTTTGGTGGCCTTAAGAATTACCTGGGCGCCTATTTCATTGGCGCGAAGCGCCGCGGCGGTATCAGTAGAGAAATAGGGGCTGCCCGTGCCCGCCACAAAGATTACCACGCGGCCTTTTTCCAAATGCCTTATGGCCCTTCGCCTGATATAAGGTTCGGCGAGCTCCTGCATCGCAATCGCAGTCTGCACCCGGGTAAATACGCCCAGTTTCTCCAGGGCGTCCTGAAGGGCCATGCCGTTAATTACCGTGGCCAGCATCCCCATATAATCGGCGCAGGCTCTCTCCATACCGCGGCTTGCGGCGGTAAGGCCGCGAAAGATATTTCCTCCGCCGACCACTACCGCTACCTCTACCCCCAGGGCCGTTACCTCTTTTATCTGAGGGGCAAGCGATGCAATAATGCCGGTATCGATGCCGTATGCCCGCTTACCTTGCAGGGCCTCGCCGCTAATTTTGAGGACTATCCGCTTAAATTTAGGTTTTCTTTTAGCCCCGGCGCTCAAATTCTTCCCCCCAGATGGAAGCGCACAAATCTGCGCACAACTATATTTTCACCCACCATGGCAATCACTTCCGTCAAATAATCTTTGATAGTTTTGTCCTGGTCCTTAATAAAGAATTGCTCTAAAAGGCAATTTGTCTTATAAAACTCTTCTAAGCGGGCTTTATTTTTCTTGACTACGCTTTCGGGCACATCTTCTTTCTTAACATAAAGGGGATTAAGCGCGGCTATCTGCAAGCCTAAGTTTTTGGTAAATTTCTTGAAGTCTTCGCATCTGGATACAAAATCGCTCTCGCAATTTACCTCTAACAAAACTCCGATTTTATTGTGCAGGTGGACATAAGACTCAATCCGCCCTTCGCCGGTTTCTCGGGAAGATTTTTTTGCGGCTATGGCTCTGCCTTTTTCGCGCAAAGCCTGTATCGCTTTATCAAAATCTCCCCGGGCCTGTTCCAGGGCCTGCTTGCAGTCCATCACCCCGGCACTTGTCGCCTCGCGTAATTCCTGTATATCTTTAGCGCTAATTTTCATTGTCTTCTTCATCTTGTTTGCTTTTCTTTCCTTTCTCCTCGACCACAAGCTCTTCGGCCTTTGCTAAAGGCTCGTTTGGCGCAGCTGCAACTTTATCCTGCACCTTTTTGGGCTTTTTAATCTCCGCAAATTTTTGTCTTCCTGCCAAAATATCATCCGCAAGTATCGAGACGACCACTTTAATTGACCTGATTGCATCGTCATTGCCGGGAATAGGATAATCGGTGTCCTGGGGGTCGCAGTTGGTGTCCAGAAGCGCAACCACCGGAATAGAAAGCCGCTTTGCCTCGCGCGCAGCGGTCTCTTCCTTCTTCGGGTCAACTATTACCAGGGCATGGGGGAGTTTTTCCATCTTCACTATCCCGGATAGTTTCTTCTTAAGCTTGGCAATGCCCTTATCCAGCACCGCTTTTTCCTTTTTGGATAACGAAGCCGAACTCTCCGGCGCCCTCATCGCCTCTAACTCCTGCAAGCGCTCGACACTTTTGCGGATAGTCTTAAAATTCGTGAGCGTGCCTCCCAGCCATCTTTCATTAACATAAAACATTCCGCAACGGTCGGCGCAAGAGGCAACGGTATCCTGGGCCTGTTTTTTAGTGCCCACAAAAAGGACGCTTTGACCCTGCGATGCTATCTCCTTAAGGAATTCTCCTGCCGCCTTTAATCGCTGGGCAGTCTGCTGAAGGTCAATAATATAGACGCCGCTTCTTTCCCCAAAGATAAATTTCTTCATCTTGGGATTCCAGCGTTTAGTCTGGTGTCCAAAATGCACGCCCGCCTCTAAAAGTTGTCTGATTAAAGTTTCTACTGCCAAGGTCTTATCTCTCCTTCCTAAATCGTAAGTATATCAACAACTCATCTTTTTTTCAACCTTTTTTTAATGAGCACATCAGTTATGGAACGCAGTGAACATAACTGATAAGTGCGAATTAATCCCGATAGCTGCAAGAAAATTTAGACCTTTCATTAAGTTGGAATTATGAAAGTCTATCCTTGTTAGGATTAGAATAAATTTTCGAAGCGCTTAGCTATCGGGATAAACTTAAGCCTCACTTATCCCGGAATTGCAACTCATAAAGCTCCTTATACAGGCCCCCCTTATTCATCAATTCTTCGTGAGTGCCGCAGTCGCTAATCGCGCCTTTGTCCAAAACCACAATTTTGTCGGCCCGCCTGACAGTGGAAAGCCGGTGGGCGATGACGAAGACCGTGCGCCCGCGCATTAATTCATCCAGCGCCTGCTGTACCAAAAGCTCCGATTGAGAATCCAGCTGGGAAGTAGCCTCGTCAAGGATTAGAATAGGGGAGTCCTTCAAAAGCGCCCGGGCAATAGCCAGGCGCTGTTTTTCGCCCCCCGATAACCTGAAGCCCCGGTCGCCGATGATAGTATCGTAGCCCCGGGGCAGCGCGCGGATGAACTCATCTGCGGCTGCGGCGCGCGCCGCCTGAACAATGCGTTCAGGCGCAGCCTGAATATCGCCGTAAGCGACATTCGCTCTTACCGTGTCGTTAAAGAGGAACATCTCCTGGGTAACGATGCCGATTTTTTCTCTTAAGGATTTGAGCTTGAGGCTGCGAATATCGTGCCCGTCAATGGTAATACGCCCCCCTGTTACATCATAGAAGCGCCCGATTAGATTAACGAGCGTGGTCTTGCCTACGCCGCTGGGCCCCACAATAGCTAAAATAGTGCCTACCGGCACTTCCAACTCAATATCTCTGAGCACCTCTTCTTTTTCGTCTTTGTATTTGAAGCTGACATTTTCAAAACGGATTGCTTCTTTCACCCCCGGTAAATCAATCGCCTCGGGCCTATCCTGCAAATCCACCGGCGTATCTAAAATTTCAAAGATGCGCTTCGCCGCAGCCTGGGCCTGCTGCATAACGGCGCTAAGGTTGCTTAAACGCTTAAACGGCTGCACGCATTGAAACATTGCCCCCATAAAAGCGGCAAAGAGCCCGAAAGACAGAGTCCCCTGAATTATCTGCCTGCCGCCCACATACAAGACAAGCATTGCCGCGGCCGCGCCCACAAGTTCGGTAATCGGGCTGATGCCAATTATGCGTTTTGCCGATTTCATCGAAATCTTGTAAAAGCCCTGATTGGCTCTGGCGAACCTGTCTATTTCGTAATTTTCCATCGAGAAGGTCTTCACTATCCTGACCCCCGAGATGCCTTCATAAAGCGTGGAGGTTACCTCGCCCATCTTCTCCTGGGTCTTTGTGCTGATTTTGCGTAAGGCTCTGCTAATTTTGACGATAGGGATACTGATAAAGGGAAAAAGCACAATGGAAATCAAAAAAAGCCGCCAGTTGATAAAAATCGCGATAGCCAGCAAAATCATTATTTTAAAGCCCTGATAAAATACGTCGGTCAAGCCCTGGGCAATAGAATTGTTGATTACTCCCACGTCGTAAGTAATCCGGGAAACCAACGCGCCCGCTTTGTTTTTGCTGTAATAGTCCAGAGAGAGTTGTTGATATTTGGCGTAGAGGCTGTTTCGGACATCGCGCAGGAGGAGCTGTCCCACGTTGGTCATCAGATATTGGCGGATAAAGGCCGCAACGCCCTTGAGAATAAACAAGGCCAGGAATCCCAGCACGATAAATTTTAACAGTTCAAGCCGCGGGATGGCATTGATTGTCTCAATGAGCCGGCTCAAGAAAGCGGGTAAAGGCCTCTCGATGCTTATCTCTTTGCCTGTAAAGACATTGTCAATCATCGGGATGGCCGGCACAATCTGGATACCATCAAAAAGCGCAGAGGCAAACATACAGACCACGGCCAGCACAAAAATGCCCAGATGGGGCTTAAGGAACCTTGTTAGCCTGAAAAACTCTCTCATCGTAGCTAGAAAGTATAACATAATTCTTGCGTTCTGTCCATATGTTTTGTATAATAGGAAAACTATGCAAAAGATAAAGGTAGGGGTGGTCGGAGTAGGGAGCCTCGGCTCTATCCATGCGCGCATATTTGCCGGGCTCCCCAATGTGGAGCTTGCGGCAATAGCGGACATTGACCCAAAAAAGGCAAAAAAAGCCGGGCGAACCTGCCGCTGTGAGTATTTTTGCGATTATCAACAGCTCTTCGGCAAGGTCTGCGCAGCCAGTATCGTTGTCCCTACCCGCCTGCATTATCAAATTGCGCGGGATTTCCTGGAACACAACATCCATCTTCTGGTGGAGAAACCTTTTACCAGCACTGTGGATGAGGCCGATGAGCTTCTCAGCCTTGCCGGAACAAAGAACCTTGTGCTTCAGGTAGGCCACGTGGAAAGATTTAACGCCGCAGTCCAGGCAGTCCAGAAGCTCCCAGGCAGGCCTAAGTTTATCGAATGCCACCGCCTGGGCCCTTTTGCTGCGCGGGTCAAAGACGTAGGCGTAGTCTTAGATTTAATGATTCACGACATCGATATCGTCCTGGGCCTGGTTAATTCGCCCTGTGTATCTATTCAGGCTGTGGGCGTAAATGTGCTTACGGGACACGAAGATATTGCCAATGCCCGGCTCAACTTTAAAAACGGCGCCGTTGCCAATATTACCGCCAGCCGCATCAGCCCAAAATCAATGCGCAAAATCAGATTATTTTGCGAAAACGCATACATTTCTTTGGATTACGAGGCCCAAAAGGCATTAATCTACGAAAAGCAGGGAAAGAAAATTACCAGAAGAAAAATTAATATCAAAAAGGAAAAGCCCTTACAGAAAGAACTGCAGTCTTTCATCCGGTGCGTAAAAGAAGAAAAGGCTCCGCTTGTATCCGGCCGGGAAGGCCGGGACGCCTTAGCCATAGCAACAGAAATTTTAGAGAAAATAAAAACTCATCCCCCGCATGCCTAAAAAGATTATGATTATAGCCGGAGAGGCCTCCGGCGATTTTCATAGCTCCTCTCTTATCCACGCCTTAAAAAAGATAAATCCCGGCATCGAAATTTCCGGGATGGGCGGGCAAAGAATGCGAGAGGCCGGCGCCAGGCTCCTTTTTGACACCTCCGAACTCTCCATCATCGGTTTTACCGGCGTGCTTGCCAATCTAAGGAAGATTAAAAAAGTCTTCAACGGCCTGCTTGAGGCGATTGACGAGCGGCCACCCGACGCTATAGTCCTGGTCGATTATCCCGGCTTTAATCTAAAACTGGCCCGCGAAATCAAAAAGAGGAAAATCCCGGTAATTTACTATATCAGCCCGCAGGTCTGGGCCTGGTGGAAAGGGCGGATTAAAACTATCGGGCGGTTTGTGGACAAGATGATTGTGGTGTTTAAATTCGAAGAGGCGCTCTATAGAGATTCCGGAGTTGACGCCTCTTTTGTCGGCCATCCCCTGTTGGACATCGCCCATCCCGCTGTTTCCCGCGAAGATTTTTTAAACAAATCGGGCCTCTCTCCCCAGAGACAGACAATCGGGCTTGTGCCCGGTTCGCGCAAAATGGAGGTAGAAAGAATTTTGCCCATTCTTTTAGAGAGCGCAAGGCTCATCAAGGAAAAGTCGCCGGACACCCAATTTGCCCTGTTAAAGGCGCCGGGCCTGCCGGGCGAGTTCTTTACCAACGCCATTGCCAGGAGCAACTCCTCACTGTCATTGCGAGGAGCGCAGCGACGAAGCAATCCCCTCTTGAGATTGCTTCGCCCCTTCGGGGCTCGCAATGACGGAGATGTATCCTTGCCCCTCACGCTGTGCGAAAACCAGACCTATGATTTCCTGAATGCCTGCGATTTTGCGCTGGTAGCCTCCGGCACAGCCACTTTGGAGACGGCGATTATGCAAAAACCGATGCTCCTCGTCTATAAGGTGTCTTTCCTGAATTGGCTGATCGCCAGGGCATTAATAAAATTACCTTTTATCGGCCTGGTCAATGTAGTTGCCGGCAAAAAGATTGTCCCGGAGTTCGTCCAATATAAGGCGAAACCCCGCTTGATTGCAGAGAAGGCGCTGGAAATCCTGGGCAGCCGGGAGCGCTTGAGAGAAGTAAAGGCAGATTTAGAGAAAGTGCGCCAGGGCCTGGGAGCCCCCGGGGCAAGCCGGCGCGCCGCAGAGATTATATCCCGTTTCATCGGCTAGGGCTGTTTGCCTTAAAATTTTTTTAAATTTTTCCTTGACAAATGTAAAGATAGATGCTATACTTTACAATTGACAATGAGGCTTAAACGGACGCGAGTCTGTGGCTAAATTAATCCCCCCTTGTTTTCTTCGAAAACAAAACAGGGGGGATTAATTCGCACATAAACTTACCTCGTGCTACGCACTCCGTAAGTTTAGTGCTCATTAAGTAATGCGGTAAAATGTCAAGATCAAAATTAACAAAATTTCTCTTGTTAGTAGAGATAGAAAGTCTGTCAAGCACCCTACATACTTTTATTGG
>JAHIIS010000087.1 GCA_018899075.1 Candidatus Omnitrophota bacterium
AAAAATAGCGTGGCTATCTCTGCCTTAAAAGGGATAAACATCGAACAATTATTGGAACAGCTGAGCCTGCGGTTGGACGACTTAATGGCCGAGATAGAAGTTTCCATTCCTCAGGCTCAGATGCACCTGCTAAGCTTAATTTACAGGGAGGGTGAGGTCTTTAAGAAGGAGTATCGAAAAGGTAAGATCTATTTACAGGCCCGGGTTCCCCACAAAATTAAGGCGAAAGTGGAACATCATTTACAAAAAAATATTTGACAAATAAAATAATATTGTGTTAAAATATGCGTTTAGCACTCATATCTCTTGAGTGCTAAAAGAGAAAAGATGGAATGTTTGTAACCCATTTAGATACAAGAAGAAAGAGGATTCTACAGGCTATTGTAGAATTGTATATTGAAACAGCCTCGCCCGTAAGCTCACAGGCTATCGCCCGGCGCCTGCGTTCGCGGATAAGCGCGGCTACCGTGCGCAATGTAATGGCGGAACTGACCGAGGCCGATTTGGTCTGGCAGCCGCATACTTCGGCCGGAAGAATGCCCACGGATAAAGGCTACCGCTACTATATCAATTCTCTGCTGGAAGTAGAGCAACTTACACAGCAAGAACAGGAGTCAATCGAAAACCAATACCCGTACCGGCGCGAGGCCTTTGATGAGGCCTTAGCGGAGATTTTACGTATTCTCTCCAATTTTAGCAGATACACCTCCCTTGCCTTTTCTTCTTTGGGCAAAGACAGGCTTTATGTCACGGGAGCAAGTTATATCCTTGAGCAGCCGGAGTTTCAGGATACCCGGAAATTACAGCCGATTTTAAGAACTTTTGAGAGGCAGGAGCCTTTATTGGAGATTATGAAAGAGGATTTAGGCCGCGACGGCGTCAGCGTCCATATCGGCAAGGAAAACCCTTGCCGGGATATTCAGGAATGCAGCCTGGTAGTTTCTAATTTCAAGATTAAAAACAGAAATATGGGCGCCCTGGGGATTATCGGGCCGCGGAGGATGTCTTATCCAAAAGTTATTTCTACGGTCGGTTATATTGCCCGGGTTTTAAGCGTAAGAATCGCCGATTATGACGAAAGAGGAGAGTTATGGATGCAGAGGTAACTATTTCCGTTAAAGAATATCAGGAGTTTAGCGAATGCGCTAAACAGAAACAGGAGTATTTTGACAAACTGTTGAGGCTGCAAGCGGAATTTGAAAATTTTAAGAAACGCGCCCTTAAGGAGAAACAGCAGTTCCTGAAACTCGCTAACGAAGGCTTAATTTACGAGCTAATCAACGTTCTGGACAACTTTGAGCGCGCCTTCGATTCAGCGAATAAAATGGCCGATTTTAAATCCCTGCACCAGGGAGTGGAGATGATTCTAAAACAGATTCACCGGCTTTTAGAGAAAGAAGGGGTGAAAAAAATAGAGTGTGTGGGCAAGGCCTTTGACCCGGTTCACCAGGAGGCCATTGCCCATATCGAGACGGATAAATATGCCGAGAACACAGTCGTTGAAGAGGTGCAGAAAGGCTATTTCCTTGAAGACAGGCTTATCCGTCCGGCTGTAGTGAAAGTGTCTAAAAAACCGTCTGAGAAAAAATGAGATCAATTCGCACAGACTGAAGAAGAATAACTAAAGCAGATGAATTTACGTCGCACTTCGTGCTTCGTAAATTCAGTGCTCATTGAGGAGGCAAAGAAAGATGGCAAAGGTAATTGGTATTGATTTAGGGACGTCAAATTCTGCCGCAGCAATTATGGAGGGAGGAAGAGCGACTATTATCCCCAGCGCCGAAGGGACGACTGTCGGAGGAGGCAAGGCCTTCCCTTCCTATGTGGCCTTTACTAAAGACGGCCAGCGTTTGGTCGGCGAGCCTGCCCGGCGCCAGGCCGCAATTAACCCCGAAGGGACCATCATCGCGGCAAAGAGAAAGATGGGCGAGGATTTCAGGTTTAAGGCCTTTGGAAAAGAGTTTACGCCGCAGCAGATATCCGCTTTCATCCTGCAGAAGATAAGGGAGGACGCCGAGGCCCATCTGGGAGATGAAGTAAAAGAGGCGGTGATTACCTGCCCTGCCTACTTTGATGATAATCAGCGCACAGCTACAAAAGATGCCGGAGAAATAGCCGGGCTTAAGGTGCTGCGCATCATCAACGAGCCTACTGCCGCCTGCCTTGCCTATGGCCTGGATAAGGCCGGAAAAGAGCAGAAGATAATGGTCTTTGATTTCGGCGGGGGGACTTTAGACGTAACCATTATGGAGATGTGGCACGATAAGGAAGGCGGCGCCGGTTTTGAGGTCAGGGCTACCAACGGAGATACACACCTGGGCGGCACGGATATGGACGGGATAATGATCGATTATATCGCTTCCGAATTTAAAAAAGACACAGGGATAGATTTAAGAAACGACAAAATGGCGACGCAGCGGCTAAGAGAGGCCGCCGAAAAAGCCAAGATAGAGCTATCCAGCACTCTAACTACGGATATTAACCTCCCCTTTATTACCGCGGACTCTTCCGGCCCCAAGCATCTTACGATGTCCATTACACGGGCGAAGTTGGAAGAGCTGGTCGGCCCGATTGTCGAGAAATGCCGTGGCCCGCTGGAACGCGCTATCGAAGATGCCAAACTTAGCCCCGCGGAGATCGACAAAATAATTATGGTCGGCGGGCCCACAAGGATGCCGCTGGTGCAAAAATTTCTCGAGGACTATGCGGGCAAGAAGATTGAGCGCGGGGTCGACCCGATGGAATGCGTGGCTATGGGCGCGGCAATTCAGTCAGCCATCATCAAAGGCGACATTAAAGAAGTGACCCTTCTCGACGTTACCCCTCTTTCTTTAGGCATCGAGACCTTAGGCGGAGTGTGCACAGGATTGATTGACAGGAACACCACTATCCCGACGAAAAAAAGCCAGATTTTCTCTACCGCTGCGGACAATCAGACTGCCGTGACTATTCGCGTCTTACAGGGGGAGAGGCAGATGGCCAATGATAATGTAGAGTTGGGAAGATTTGACTTAATCGGCATACCTGCGGCGCCGCGGGGAATCCCTCAGATTGAAGTTACCTTCGATATCGACAGAAACGGCATCGTCCATGTCCACGCCAAAGATTTAGGCACGGGCAAGGAGCAGTCAATCAGCATTACCGCGCCCAAGAAACTTTCCAAAGAAGAGATCGAGCGGATGATAAAGGAAGCGGAAAAATACGGCGAGGAGGATAAAAAGAGAAAAGAAGAGGTCGAGGTGCGCAATCAAGCCGACACCCTGGCCTACTCAACGGAAAAATCCCTTAAGGACTTTGGCGAAAAAGTCTCAAAAGGCGAAAAAGAAAAGATTGAGAAAAAGCTTGCCGAGTTAAAGGAGGCCCTGAAGGGTAAAGACATCAATAAGATTAAGGCTGTAATGGAAGAGCTGATGAAGGCCTCGCACAAACTGGCCGAAGAGATTTATAAAGAGGCGCAAGCTAAGCAAAAGCAAGGGCCAGAGGCCCGCCGGCAACAGAAGGAAGAGCCAAAAGGAACAGCTGAAGAAAAGAAGAAAAAAGGCGAAGATATTGTTGACGCGGATTATACCGTCGAGGACGAAGACAAAGACAAAGATAAAGATAAGGATAAAGACAAGTAAATGTCCAGGAGAGATTATTACGAGATACTGGGCGTAAGCAAAGATGCCGGCGGCGAAGAGATAAAACGGGCGTATCGGCGGCTTGCCCTTAAATATCATCCGGATAAAAATCCCGAGAACCATAAAGAGGCAGAGGAGAAATTTAAGGAGATATGCGAGGCCTACGAAGTCTTAAGCAACCCGCAGAAAAGGCGCACCTATGACCAATTTGGCTACGAAGGCCTGCGCGGTGCGTTTAAAGGTACCGGGGGCTTTGATTGGACGGACTTCACGCATTTTAGCGACCTGGAGGATATTTTCGGTAACTTTAGCGACATATTCAGCGGTTTCGGCGTAGATTTAAGCAGCTTTGGTTTTGGGGGAGGTGGCGGCCGCCGCGCAGGACCGCACCGGGGTTCGCATCTAGGGGTATAGATAGAGCTCACCCTTCAGGAGGCAGCCAGGGGCGTTGAGAAGGTGGTCCGCGTTATGCGCCGGGAAAGCTGTCCTGCTTGCAAGGGCGAGGGAGCTAAGCCCGGGACAAAAAAAATTAAGTGTCCCGAATGTGAAGGCGCAGGCCAGACCCGCACGATGGGCGGCTTCTTTACAATTTCGCGCACCTGCGCGCGCTGCGGTGGTGAAGGCAGGGTTATCCAGACCCCTTGTAGTAACTGCCGGGGAAAAGGCCTGGTGAGGGCAGAGAGAAAGATTCATGTTAAGGTGCCTGAGGGCGCAGATACGGGTTTAAGGTTGCGCGTTGCCGGCGAAGGAGAGACGGGGGCAAGAGGCGGGCGTTCCGGCGACCTCTATGTCGATATTTCCGTTGCGCCCGATGAGATGTTCGAGCGCCATGGCAATGACCTTGTCTGCGGGGTTCCTATAAGTTTTGCTCAAGCGGCCCTGGGGGCAGAGATCGAGGTGCCCACTTTAAACGGAAAGGTCAAAATGAAGGTCCCTGCGGGGACACAGAGCGGAAAATTCTTTCGCATAAGAGGCAAAGGTATGCCTGACGTACACGGATATGGCCGGGGAGATGAATTGGTCAGGGTTATTGTAGAGACGCCCAGCGGATTAAACGCCAAACAGAAGCGGCTGCTTGAGGAATTTGCCCAGGCCTGCGGCGAGAACGTCAATCCGTTTTCGCGCTCGTTTATGCAAAAAGTAAAAAAATTATTTAAGTGACGGAAAGCGAGATGTAAAGATGCCGACATACGAATATCAATGCAGAAAATGCGCGCACAGGTTTGAGGTGTTTCAACAAATGACGCAGGCGCCTTTGAAGACTTGTCCTGAATGCCAGGGGCTCCTGCAGCGCCTTATCGGCAAAGGAGCCGGTTTTATCTTTAAAGGCTCCGGCTTCTACACCACCGATTATAGAAGCAAAGAATATAAAGATAGACAGAGGCAGGAAAGCAAACCTGCGGACACACAATGTCCTGCCTCCGGCAGTAATAAGGCCTGTAAAAAGTGCCCGAAGAATAAAGATGCCTGATAAAAGCGGATATATTCGCTTTTTAAAATTTTGGTTGCCGGTATACCTATATGCCGGGCTGATATTTATCTATTCTGCGCAATCCTCTGTGGCTTTTGTGCCTGAGATATTATACGGAGATAAATTGCTTCACTTTGTTGAATACGCTATACTGGGATATCTGATTGCCCGGGCGGCAAAGAATTCTTCGTCTTTGAAGCTGAAGGCGCATTTTCGCATTTTTGCCGTAAGCCTGGCTTCTCTTTACGGCTTAAGCGATGAGTTCCACCAGTATTTTGTTCCCGGACGAGAAGTAGAAATTCTAGATGCGCTGGCAGACGCAGCGGGCGCTGTTTTCGGCCAGATGTTCTTGAGGGCTTGAATAATGGCACATATCCGCTCTTTTCGCGGCATCCTTTACAATCCGCGCAAGATTAAAAACATCGCTAAAGTCTTCACCGAGCCTTACGATGTGATTAGCTCTCTTGAGCAGGCGGCCTACCATAAGAGCCACCCTTACAATATAATCCGCCTTATTCTGGGAAAGCGCCATCCCGCCGATAACAGTAAAAATAACCGCTACACAAGAGCCCGTAAATATTTTGCGGATTGGATTAAGAAAGATATTCTACTGCGCGACAAAGGAGAAAACATCTATATCTACGCGCAGACTTTCCCCCATAATAATAGAACAAAGACGCGCACGGGATTTATCATTTTGTTGAAAATAGAGGACTTTGCCAAAAATGCTATTTTACCTCACGAAAATACCAGGTCTTACGCGGTGCAGGAGCGCCTGAAACTTTTACAGGAAACAGGCGCCAATCTCAGCCCTATTTTTGCCTTGTTTTGCGAGCCGCAGGGCAGAATAAATAAATTATTAAGCCGGCACAAAAGAGGCCAGCGGCCTTGTATCGTTATTAAGAAGGACGAAGTCTTACACAGGATATGGCGGATGAGCGATAAAAGAAAAATTACGGCGGTTCAGAAGCTGCTTAGGGATAAGCAAATCTTTATTGCCGACGGCCATCACCGTTATGAAGCGGCGCTGAATTACAAGCTCCAAATGCAAAAAAAGAAAAGAGGCGCCGCCAGGGCCGCCCCCTTTAATTACGTAATGACTTATTTAGTAGCCACAGACGACCCGGGCCTGACTATTCTGCCTACCCACAGGGCGATAAAGGTTAAGGGCGGGTTTAAACTGCAGGAGATTATCTCAAAATTAAGAAAGGCCTTTGAGCTGCGCAGGTTTTCTACGTCGGATGAGTTGTTTTCTTATATGCGCGAAAGCCCTGCGGCAGCCCGTGTATTCGGCGCCTGTTTCGGAAAAAATAAATTTTGGGGATTAAAATTAAAAAGCGCCGGAATTGTTTACAAAATTATAGACGAAGATAAACAAAGCTTTCACAAAGGCCTGGACGTGAGCATCCTGCACAGCCTTGTAATCGAACGCATCCTGAATATTGCCCCTTTTGAGAAGAATATCTACTATACCAGGGACGCCCAGGAGTGCATAAAATTGGTCAGCGAAGATAAATATCAGGCCGCCTTTTTTCTCAGGCCCTTGAGGGTAACGCAGGTTAAAAGGGCGGCTTGCGCGGGGCGTAAGATGCCCCATAAATCTACTTATTTTTATCCCAAGCTGCTCACGGGATTGGTTATCAATAAGTTATAAAAAGATGCCCTTATTCGGAAAATCCAAATATACATTTGTTAACCTGGTCAAAAAGAAGGACATACCTCACGGGCTCTGGACGAAGTGCCCCGACTGCGCAGAGTTGATTTATAATAAGGCCCTGAAAGAAAACTTAAGAGTCTGTAAAAAATGTAATTATCATTTTACCCTGGGCGCCCAGGAGAGGATATCTTTACTAATAGATAAGGGAAGTTTTGAAGAAGCGGAATCCCGGCTAAAGCCAACGGACCCTCTTAATTTTCAGGGCCCCAAAAGCTACAAGCAAAAGTTAGTTGAAGAGAAAGAGAAGACAGGCCTCTCCGACGCCTGTATAGTAGGAGAAGGCCGGATAAATGGGCGGAGATTGGTTCTGGGAGTGACCGACTCCCGGTTCATGATGGGGTCAATGGGCTCGGTGGTGGGTGAGAAATTGACGCGGGCGATTGAGCTGGCCACAAGTTCAAGGCTTCCTTTAATCATTGTTTCCGGCTCGGGGGGCGGCGCAAGAATGCAGGAAGGGATGTTGTCTTTGATGCAAATGGCCAAAACCTCTGCTGCCCTTTCCCGGCACGCAAGCGCAGGCCTTTTGTTTATTTCTGTCCTTACCAACCCCACTATGGCGGGAATAATGGCCAGTTTTGCTTCTTTAGGCGACGTTATCATTGCCGAGCCCAAGGCCCTCATTGGCTTTACCGGGCCGCGGGTGATTGAGCACACCATCAGGCAGAGATTGCCCGAGGGCTTTCAGAGTTCGGAATTCCTGCTTGAGCACGGCTTAATCGATATGATAATTGCCCGAAAGAATTTGAAGGATACACTATCGTTACTCTTGAAGTATTTGGGAGGCTAAAATGGCGCAGGTAAGTTTAAGAAACGTAAGTAAAATCTTTCCTCCGGATGTGGTGGCGGTCAAGGATGTAAGCCTGGGGGTGGAGAACAAGGAATTCCTGGCGCTGGTCGGCCCTTCGGGCTGCGGAAAATCAACCACATTGCGGATGATTGCCGGCCTTGAGAGGGCAACGCGGGGCGAAGTTTACATCGGCGATAAAATGGTAAACGAGGTTCCCGCAAAAGACAGGAATATTGCGATGGTCTTTCAGAATTACGCCCTTTATCCCCATATGACGGTATATGAGAATATGGCCTTTGGCCTGAGACTGCGCAGATACCCCAGGGTTGAGATTAAAAAGAGGGTGGTTGAGGCAGCCCAGATTTTAGGGATTAAGCCTCTTCTGGAAAGAAAGCCGCGCGAGCTCTCCGGAGGACAGAGGCAGAGGGTGGCTGTGGGAAGGGCCATTGTGCGCAAGCCCCTGGCCTTTCTGTTTGACGAGCCTTTAAGTAATCTGGATGCAAAGTTTCGCGTGCAGATGAGGACCGAAATAAGCAAGCTCCATATAAGATTGCAGGCGACAATGATTTATGTAACCCATGACCAGATAGAAGCGATGACAATGGGAGACCGTATCGTCGTAATGAAAGACGGCATAATTCACCAGACTGCCGACCCCATCACTCTTTACGATAAGCCCATAAATAAAT
>JAHIIS010000088.1 GCA_018899075.1 Candidatus Omnitrophota bacterium
AAAGCCATCCCCACCAGAAGCGAACCCAGCCAGCTTACGGGCTTGCTTCTAAGATGGACCTTTTTCTCATATTCCAAAAACTTTATTTTAAGCAAACCGCTGAGGTGCAGCCCGAAAAGAATAATTATTATCCCGCCGGTTATCCTTATCAATCCCTTATGGGCAACAAAATACGAACCCAAAAGAGTAGCGGAGGCGCCCAGAGCAACGAAAATTATGGAAAAACCTAAAATAAATAAAACCGCCTCGGTCAAAATTAATCTTCTTTTTGCAAAAGTCCTATCGGAAGAAGCCGTCAACTCCTCAAGATGCAAGCCGGTAATAAAACAGATATAACCGGGTATCAGGGGTAACACGCAGGGAGAAAAAAATGATAAGACCCCTGCGCCAAAGGCGATAAAGACCTGCAAAATATCGGTCATTCTATAATTCTCTTGATAGCATTTCGATATCTACGTATTTCTCAATCAAATCCCTGATTATCCCGGTCTTCTGGGAATCCTCGGGCCTTATTTTCACTTTCAAATCATGAACCTGGGAAGCAACGCTATAGGTGTCGCCTCCCGCCAAGAGCAGGGGAATTTTTGCTCTTTCTACTAAATCTACAACGGTCTTGTGAGGCCTGATGCCCCCGCTTAAAACAATGCCCGCTATGCGCACGCCCTCCTTCGCCTTATCCATCTGAAAACCTACTACGGCCAAAATCAAGTCTTCTCTGTCTCCGGGGGTGATAATCAAGCTCTTATCCGAGAAATAACTTAAGGCATCGTGCGGGGCCATTGCCCCTACCAGAATCTTATCCACGTTTGTTTCCAGGCCCCCTGCGCGACTTAGAAGTTTAAAATTCAGCTCTTCCAGCACCTGTCCGATAGTGGGCTCGGACAATAACTCTTTATAAGGTATTACCCCCAGGACTTTCAGCCCCTTCTTTTTCAATCCCATACGGACTATTCTGTTGACCTGTTCATATTTTTCCGGCCTGACTTTATTGATTATTACCCCGGCTATCTGAACGCCCTCTTTCTCAAATAAGACTTTATTCAGCATTATTTCATCGATGGGCCTGCCGATGCCTCCGCTGGAAACTATTATTACCTTTGAACCGAGCATCTTAGCCACGGTGGCATTGGAAAGGTCAAACACAGAGCCGACGCCGGCGTGGCCTGTTCCCTCAATTACTACCAGGTCCTTGCCTTTGGCCACGGCCTTAAACGAGGTCTTAATCCGCTGTGACAATTCTTTTTTTCCACCCTCCAGGATATATCTTTTCGTAAAGCCCTTCTCGATAGCCACGGGGCTCATATCCTTGATGGCGCATTCAATCCCGCAGGCCTTCTCTATCAACACAGAATCTTCATCGACCTTTTCGCCTTTCTCGATAAGATACCTCTGCCCTACCGGCTTGATAAAACCTATCTTTCCAAACCTTTCTTTAAAAGCGTAGATTAATCCCAGGCTAACTATTGTCTTGCCGTCGTTCTGGCCGGTTGCCGAGATAAAGATTCTGCGCACTTTTCTCTTCGGCATCTATTTCTTCTCCCACCTGAGTAACTCTATTACTTTGGCTAAGGTCGAGCCCCTATCGATTTCTTCTCTCAATCTATTTTCCTGCTCTAAAACGCCCATTGCCCGGTTGGTAATCTCGGCGGCTTTATCTTTGGGAATACAGACTACCCCGTCGTCGTCGCCGACGAGCCAGTCACCGCTATATACCCTTAACCCCCCTACCATCACGGGAACGCCAATCTCGCCAAAACCCCTGGGCTCACCTGCGCAAGGGGTGATGAGCCTGGAAAATACCGGAAACCGCAACTTACGTATTTCTGATGTGTCGCGCACGGCTCCGTCTATTACTACTCCGGCAATCTTTCGCTGGATGGCGCCGTGGGTAGTCAACTCTCCCCATACCGCCGGCCCCACGCCCCCGGCATCTATCACCAGGACCTGCCCGGGCAGGGCCTGGTCAACCGCCTCTACGGTCTTGGCCCAATCGCCGGGATAGGTGCGCACGGTTAAAGCCGGGCCGGCCATCTTTAATCCCTGCGAGACCGGATATATCCCCTTCAAATCTCCGCTTCTATGCATCGCATCGGTCAGGTTAGCGGTGGAGACCTCTTTTAAGACTTTATAGACTTCCTCTATGGAGACCCTTTTAAACAGTTTGGTCTTAATCCCTTTTCCCGTTGCGATGGCTCTTTTTATCTGGCGAGTTGCTTTGGCAGCGTCTTTGGACTTGGTTATCGCCCCGCCGACTATTACGATATGCGCTCCTGCTTTTACGGCGCGGGCAGCGGTCTCAGAATTTATCCCCCCTGCGCAGGCAACAGGGATATTTACGGCTCCTGCCACCTTGCGCAATCTGGAAAAGGGCTCTTTTCCCTGCATCTGCTCATCGATAGGGCAATGCACGCCGATATAATCAACGCCCAGCTTTTCTACAACTTTTGCCCGTTTCTCTATTTCTTTTTCTTTAATCTCTATCAAATCTGCTTCTATCTTTGCCCCATAATTTTTCCCTGCCTCAACACACTCCCGGATAGTGCTGTCAGAAGCCGCTGCCAATACCGAAATGATATCCGCGCCGGCTTTGGCCGCTGCCTCTGTCTCAATCCTTCCCACGTCCATAGTCTTCATATCCGCCACAATGGTTGCTTTGGGAAACTTCTTTCTCAACTCCCTGATTGCATCCAATCCTTCGCTTTTTATCAAAGGCGTTCCTGCCTCCAGCCAATCCACGCCGCCTTTGACTGCCTCCTCGGCTACCTTAAGCGCCCTGTTCAAATTCAAAAAGTCCAACGCCACTTGTAATATCGGTTTCATCTATTCTCCCATTATCTGCACAATTATTTCCCGGGAACGGGCGCGGTTATCAAAATCTATCAGCACAATTTGCTGCCAGGTGCCCAGATGCAATCTTTTATTAGAAAAGGGAACGCTCAAAGAAGGCCCTAACATTGCCGCCCGCACGTGAGAGAAGCCATTGCCGTCGTGCCATCTTAAGTTGTGGTGATATTCTCCCTGCCGGGGAGCGATTACCTCAAAGGCCTTCGGCAGGTCTTTAAGCAAGCCCGGCTCATACTCGATAGTAGTCAGGCCCGCTGTTGAGCCGGACACAAATATAGTTACTGCGCCATCTTTAACTTTGGACCCCTCAACGCAATCGCTCACTTTATCCGTAATATCGATTATATCCGTCTCGCCTTTTGAACTCAATTTAATCTTTTTCGTAACTACCGGCATCTTCCGTCACCTCTATTATGGGGGGGCACTTCTCCGATTGAGTTTGGGGCACTTCTCCGATTGAGTTGAGAAACGGTCCTACTTTTTTCTACTTTTTTCTGTAGGCATCCAGATACGAAGCGCAGTAAATATGCTTGTTTAAAAGGAGTTCGGCGGTAATCAAACCATCCATCAATTCCTTATCCAGGGGGTCCAGGATGGCCGCCTCCAGCCCGCAGGCCTGCGCCATAACTAAAAAGGTCCTGTTTATCAGGCTCTTTTTCTCTTTCTCTGTCCCTTGAGAGACATTGCTTAAGCCCACCACTGTCTTTGGCGGGGGGCCGGATAAAAGCCTGAATTCTCTTATTGACTCCAATACCTGCGTTGCCTGCGCCTGAGCTACATTAACCGGAAGGATTATCGGGTCAAGATAGAGGTCTGCTAAATTTAAACCGCCTTCCATGCAAGCGGTAACTATCTGGGCGGCAAATTCACTTCTCTGATTCTTGTCGCGCGGTATTCCCTTTTTATCCATAGTTAAACCAATTAAGCCTGCTCCATATTGTTTAGCCATAGGAATAAGCACATCTAATTTCTCTTTATCGGCGGTAGTCGAATTTATCATTGCTTTGGCTTTAGCTAACTTTAAACCTGCTTCGATAACCTGCGGCTTTGTGCTATCCAGGGATAAAGGCACATCTTGCGCCTCCTGGATTGTCTCCACTAACCATTTCATCGCGCCGGCTGCATCCACCGCTGCCGGGCCTACGTTTATGTCAAGCATCCCGGCGCCTGCTGCGACCTGCTCCTTTGCCAAACGCTGGATAACGGCCTTATCTTTATCAGCAATCGCTTTACCTACATCCTTAAACATCCCGTTAATCCGCTCGCCGATGACTAACATCTTTTTCTTATCCTTTCTTCATTAAACTCTCGATAGTTCCTCTAATGATTTCGACTGCTTTAGGATGGCGCATAACTAAAATGTCTGCGCCGCAGAGAACGACAGAAACAGCCGTAGTTGCCTCCCAAACCGGCCCGCGCTGGGCTTGCGGCCCCCATTCGGGGTGTTCCGACGCAGAAGCCTTCGCCTCTTTTGCCCGCCAGGCCTCCTGGCCGACAAAGCAGATAAATGGCATTGATAACATTTTATCGCCTATTAAAGCCGCCAGGCGCGCCCGCTCCATAATCGAATAGGCATATTCCATCCCGTAACCCAAAGCGCCGATAGTAGGGTTAATCACTATTTTGTTCACATCAAAGCCCATATCCGAAATTAATATATTTACCTGCTTGGCAATATTGATATCGATGGGAGACTCACCGATTATATTGTGGCCGTCGGCAAGACAGGCCGCGGTAAGGGTCTTATAATTTTTCTCTGTGGCGTCGCCAAATAGACAGTTTTCGTCTTTGGCCGCTTCGCTGCATTTCGGAAGGACTAAATTATCCTTTTGGTCATCTCCGCAGCCTAAAACGATTAAAGGAACTCCCACCGCCTCAAGGATAGACTTAACGCAGGCAGCCGCTTTATCAGCCGAGGCGTCGCCGAAATCAGGATGTATGCCCTGCAGTTTTAAGCACAGGAGTTTCGCCTTGTATTCATTGACGCACCTTTTTGCCCATTCAACGGGATTATTCAAGACATCTTTAAACGGTTCTTTTAATACCGCCGGCCAATCTACGGGTTCAATATCCAATATCTCCATTGCGACCACAGGTTTATTGGGCATATCCCCTTCGCCAAACAAATAAGGTAAAGTGGACGCTCCGCCAACAGTAACTTTGGAAGTCCTCGTGCCTCCCTCCTCTTTTGTGGCGCCAATGGTTACAGTATTGATTGCGTTAGACCATTTTTCCTTTACTAATTCAACGCCCACCTACAACCTCCTTGCATATCCGATTAACTGCCTTTACAACTTTAGAATCTTCCGAAAGAGAGCGGATATTGCCGCTTGCCAGGCTCAATTTGAGCACCTCTTCATCTTCCGGTATAATGCCGGCCAGAGGGATACCTATACGCCCAATCTCATCTCTTAACTGGTTGAGCTCTTCAGGCGCCCTATTTATTACCAACCTTGTATCTTTAACGTCAATTTCCAGTTCTTTTGCCAAATCCAGAATCCTTTTCGCCGAGCGCAGCCCCACAAGAGTGTAGTCGCTAACGATAAATAAAAGGTCCATAATCCTCGTCGTGCGCCGGGAGAGGTGTTCCATTCCCGCCTCATTATCGATAACCACATAACGATAACTTTTGCTCAACTTTTCAATCAGGGTGCGCAATAAATTGTTCACAAAGCAGTAACACCCCGGCCCTTCCGGCCGTCCCATCGCTAAAAGGTCAAACCCGTCGGCTTCAATAAGTGAATCCTGAATCCGGTATTCCAGGAATTTATCTTTTGTCATCCCTTTAGGGATTTGAGAAGGGTCTTTAGCTATTTCATCAACGATAGCTACAATACTATTTTCTGCTTTAATTCCCAGACTCTGGTCCAGATTTGCATTGGGGTCGGCATCCACGGCAAGAACAGAGTCCCCTTTATGATTTTTTAAAAGCCACCTGATC
>JAHIIS010000089.1 GCA_018899075.1 Candidatus Omnitrophota bacterium
AAATTTATGGGCACAGGTTTTGCCCAGCCAAAGATTATCGGAGAACCCATGAATATCAGCATCAGCGGCAAAAATATTGTCCCCATAGGATCGATATGGGCCAGGGGGTTCAGGGTGAGTCTGCCGGCGTTTTTTGCCGTGGGGTCCCCCAATTTATAAGCGACCCATCCGTGGGCGTATTCGTGGATTACAATGGCGAGAAAAAAGAGCGGAAGTGAAATTAGAATCATTGCCCCGCCCTTATTATTTGTTCCACATTTATCACTGGATAAGGCGAGTCTTCCAAATCTTCCAGCTCACCAATTATACGCACCTTTTGGTAGACATACCGGCTCAGGTCAGCATTTGCGCTCTTTAGATAATAAAGAATTTTCCTTCGAGCAATTTTATTCTCAATTAATTTGTGCGTGCCCTGACGATTGACAATTTTACCTAAGTCGTCAATTACTCCTTGAGCCTCTATTCTCTTTTTTGGCGGCGGAAAAGGCAATTGCCGTAAATAGTCTTTTTTTATCCACCCGGCAGAGCCTTCAGGCGGCGTAATCCTCAACCAGTCGCCGTCTTCTTCTAAAATATCTACCGCTTCCCCTCTTTGCAAGATACCTAATATATTAAAATTAAGGCCGCATCCCGCGCGCGCACGCACTTTATCTGCTTTAATCACCCCCTCCTCGATATAATCCTTATGTACAAAACATAAAGCCTCTCCGGGCAATTTAATCTTATACCAGGCGGATTCCCGGCCTAAAACCATGACCGTATCACCTTTATTTAATTGGCCGAGAATCTCAAAATTTAATCCCTGTCCTGCCCTGATATTGACTTTATTTTTCAGGACAGCAGCATACACCGGCTCAAATTTATCTTCTTCCTTCTGGGCAAAAAGAGGCCCGGGGCTACAAAGTAATAATACAGCGAATAAGACGGCCTTCATTTTTTAGCAGGTTTTCTTTCTTTTTTTGGAGGAGCAGATCCTCCTGCGGGCCCTTGCGCAGCTCCTTCGGCAGCAGCGGGCGCTTCTGCTTCAACAGCTTTCTTCGCTTTCCTGGTCTTCCAGCGCAGAGTTTTAATTTTAGGCAATCCAAAAACAGAATTGCCGGGTTTCCTTTTCTCTTTCTCCTCCAGTTCTTTCAACCTTTCGAAGCGCTTAAGTACACTCCGGCTTCGCTTGCCTTTGCTTTTTGAACTTAAACTGGGATGAACGGTCACTTTAGGGCTCTCCTTTCGCTGTTTTATTTATTGCGCGTAAAACAGTCGGCGTAAAGTTTTCTTAATTTTTCCAAATCAACGGAAGCCTCGTTTTTATTTTTGTAATTTCCCACGCAAATTTCGGAAAATTTTCCCCGGCCGACTATGAACGGATAGTAGCCCCTATCTTTAAGCCGCTCTATTTCCTGTTTTACAGAGACTGTTTTGCGCAAAGTGGCCACCTGGATTGTATATCTGGAAGCGTCCCTGGAGGCAACTTTCGTCTTTATTTTCCTCTCTGCCGGTTCAGGTTCAGGAGACTTTCCTGTTGGCCTCTTTTGCGCCTGTTCCTGCCTGGCTGCTTGAATATCTTCGCTTTCTTGTGCCCGCTTGCGCCCGTCAGGGTAGAAGGGTATGGCTTGAGCCAGGTTTTTCCCTCTTTCTACGCCCCAGGAGTAGCAGACTATCAAAAGCATTATTAAACCAATCGCAAAGAAAATAAGGTTCTCCTGCGATAAAGATACGGCGACTCGCCCTTTGAGGAACCTTCTTTTCTTTGTTTCTTTTGCCGTATCAGGCAAATCACTGAAAAATTCTGCCTGTCTGTCTTTATCGTTTGAGTCAAACATATGTTTTCTGCCCCCCCTTTTTACTTATTTCTCAGAATTTTCTCTATCTCTTCAATAATCTCTTTGTCCTGCGTATAAGCATAAGCTGTTGTTGAGCCGGTGTGATGAGAAACCAGGATAAATTGAGCGGCCAGATAATCCAGAACCTTTTTTATTTCTTTACGGTCGTGATTTAGCCAGGTAGCTATGCCGCCTGAGGTATCTACGATAGAGGGGTTTTCGTGAAAAAAAGAAATAATTTTCAGATTAAGCGAAGACTCACAAATCTTTTTTAGGCCGGCCATGATATATACCTTTTAATAATAATTCCTTAAAAGGCTTACTCTTAGCGAGCTTCAAGAAAGCCTTTATCACACGCGGGTCAAATTGCGTGCCGCTATACCTTTTAATCTCCCTGATAGCTTCAGGGACTGAGGTGGATTTGCGATATGGCCGGCGCGAAATCATTGCTTCAAAACTATCGGCCACGGCCATAATCCTCGCCCCCAGAGGTATCGCCTCGCCGCTCAAGCGGCCGGGATAACCGCTGCCGTCGAATTTCTCGTGATGATGCAGGATAACCTCAACAGCGGGCTTAAGGCGCTCAAGGGGGCTTAAGATCTTTGCGCCTTTTTTAGGGTGTTCTTTGATAATCCTGAATTCCTTCCCGCTTAATTGCGCGGGTTTCTTTAAGATTTCTTCGGGAATTCCAATCTTTCCGGCATCGTGCAACATCGCTGCGAAACGCAAATTTCGCAGGTCTTCTTCGGAAAGCCCCAGAACTTCGGCGATCCCCAGGACAATATCGACAAACGCCTTTGAGTGCGCGTATGGATAACCGGATTTAACTTTAAGCAGAGTCGATAAAGACTTGACAGTGCCTAGAAGCATATTTTCTTGTTCTTTGTAAAGTTGCGCGTTTCTAATGGCCCCTATCGCTTGTTCCGAAAGGGCGGTTAATATCTCCTGGTCAAAATTATCGAATGCTCTCCCGTTTATCTTCCGAAAAAGCGTAATTACTCCTATCGGCTCTTCATCAATTAGCGGCACGGAAATATAGGACCTTTTGAGCAGGATATTGCCCGTGCGCATAACTTTATTTTCTATCTTCTTCATAGCGCCGGAGAGCTGCGGCCTTGCTTTCTTTTTAGACAAGTCTATAACTGTTTTGGAAACAAGATGTTTGGTTTTCTTGTCTACCAGGCTGATTGCGCACCGCTTGGCCCGCAATACCTGAAGGGAAAGCCTGGCAATTCTCGGTAAAAGTTCATCCGGATTAAGGCTCGAACTAATTAGTCTATGAATGGTATGGACGGTAGAGAGGGCTATAGCCCGGGGCCTGATTGTCTGATAAAGTTTGGAGAGTTCTAATTCTTTTTGTACTTTTTCTAAGATCACGCTATTTAACGCTTCAAATAACCGTAAAGATTCGCAAGAAGGGCGAGTTTTCAAATGGCAGAAAATCAAAAAGCCATAGAGAGCATCTCCCTGAACCAGAGGAAGGCAAAGGCTGTAACATTGTGCGGGGCAAAGGAATTGTTCCGGCCGCCGGGATTTCTTCACTTTCTTTAAAACCCGGCTTAAGCATTTAAGGCATTCTTTTCTTCCGGCGCCTTTTATCCTCGGGCATACAGAATTAGCGCTCAGGAGAGACATTCCATTTATGTTTGCCCGAGCGGCTATCCAGAATACAGGCTGTTCGAATAATTGATTGAGAAGCTGCCTTTCTCTCTCAAGATCGGGGCTCTGGGATAACTTTTTAAAGAGTCTTTCTTGATATGTCTTCTTGTCTATCTTCATGGTAGGCAATTTTCTTGTTTGCTCCGTAATTATAACGCATTTTTGCTTATTTAGCAAGACAATGTGTTTAGCTGACTAGGATAGGCGATGGTTATACGGCTTCGTATGGCTGGAAAAGTCTGCGATATTCATTCTGGGCATACCTGTCCGTCATCCCTGCTATATAATCACAGACAACTCTGTAAACTCCCTCTTCTTTCACTCTTCCCTGGCTTGTGGGCGGAAGCTGTTCGGGGTTGGAAGTATAACATTGAAATAGCTCCTGAACAAACCTCCTGGCTTTATTGGACATCCTGGCTACCTTATAGTGCTGATATAACTTTTGATTAAGAAGCTGGTGAAGCTGCTTTCGTTTCCTGGCAACTTCGGGGCTAAAAGTTAACAGTTTGGAGGGAGAGTTTCTTACCTCCTCTACCGAATGAATGTTGAATTGA
>JAHIIS010000090.1 GCA_018899075.1 Candidatus Omnitrophota bacterium
AGTCGCCCACCAGCATTTTAAACTGTTACGTCTTTGGCGGCGAGGGGTGGCTCGGGTGCCAGCTTTTGGAGCAGAGCTCAACTAAAACACATCTTGAAGTTTCTTCTGCTGTAATTGAGCGAGCACCAAAAGCGCACCCGAGACAGGACCCCGAGCCTTTAAGGAAGGAAAGATGAAAAAACGATTGTTAAGCGGGATGCGGCCTACCGGGCCTCTTCATCTGGGGCATCTGGTGGGCGCTTTAAAAAATTGGGCTCTTCTTCAAGGCGAATATGATTGCTTCTTTATGGTTGCCGACTGGCACGCGCATATGAGCGAGTATGAACGGCCCGGGGAAATAAGAAAATATACCCTGGACAATGTGATTGACTGGTTAAGCTGTGGAATGGATGCGCAAAGAAGCACGCTTTTTGTGCAGTCCCATATAGAAGAACATACCGAACTTCACCTTCTTCTTTCTAATATTACGCCCTTAGGCTGGCTTGAGCGCTGCCCTACATATAAAGAACAATTAAGAGAGCTAAAAACACGCGATTTGCACACCTATGGCTTTTTAGGCTACCCCGTACTGCAGGCAGCGGATATCCTCATTTATAAAGCTCAGGCTGTCCCCGTGGGCCAGGACCAACTGGCGCATCTGGAACTAACCCGGGAAATTGCCCGGCGTTTTCAGCATATTTATAAAAAGAAGGTATTTCCCGAACCTAAAGGCATTTTGACCGAAACCCCTAAACTTTTAGGCATCGATAACCGGAAAATGAGCAAAAGTTACAATAACTTTATTGCCCTATCGGATACGCCGGATGAGGTGCGCAGGAAAACCGCCCGGATGATCACCGACCCCCAAAGGATTAAAAAATCCGACCCCGGACATCCCCCCGTATGCAATGTCTTTTCTTATTTTAAGACATTTAAGCCGCAGGCGGAGAAAGAAGTTTACCTTTACTGCACCCGGGGTGAGATTGGCTGCACAGAGTGCAAGAAGCGGCTGGCCGGTGTGTTAAACGAGGTGTTGGCGCCAATTCGTCAAAAGAGAGAAGAGCTGACTAAACATAAATCGAAAGTGTTGGATATATTAAAGCAGGGCGGGAAGAAGGCAAAGAAAGCTTGCGCCGGGACTTTAACTGAAGTGAAAAAGCTAATCGGGTTATATTAAATGTCTTACAAAGTCACATTAGAGGTATTTGAAGGGCCGCTGGACTTGCTCCTCTATTTAATCAAAAGAGACGAAATCGATATTTACCATATTCCTATTGCCAAAATTACCGGGCAATACCTTGAGTATCTTGACCTGATGCAATTATTGGACCTTCACCTGGCTGGTGAGTTTTTAGTAATGACCTCTACTTTGATGCAGATAAAATCAAAGATGCTTCTGCCCATCGAAGAGCGGCAGGCCGAAGAAGAAGAGGAGGACCCAAGAGCGGAACTTGTGCGCAAGCTCCTTGAGTATAAAAAGTTTAAGCAGGCAGCGACCCGTTTGGAAGAATTGGAAAAGGTCCAGGAACAGACTTTTCGCCGCAGGGTAACACCCGGCTCTTTCAGCGCGCAAGAGACAGGAGAAGGTTATTTTGAAGCCAGCCTCTTTGACTTAATCTCGGCATTTTCTAAAATATTGAAGTCCGTTCCTAAAAAGCAATTTTTGGAAATAATTAAAGATGAGTTTACGGTAGAAAAGAAAGTTCACGATTTACTTCACCTGTTGGTCATTAAACCAGCGATATATTTTTCTAAATTATTTGAAAAGGCAAAAAATAAGGCGGAGATTATTGCCACCTTTTTGGCTGTCCTGGAGCTGATCCGGCTTAAGGAAATAGTAGTGAGACAGCAGCACCCCTTCTCCGAGATTCAGATTATACGCCGTCCCGGACACATTAAGGCAAAATCTAATTAGATTGGCGGGTTAAAATGGAAGCGGAACAGGTTAAACAGATTATTGAAGCGTTGTTGTTCGCAAGCGACAGGCCGCTGACCATTGCTCAAATAAAAGAGGTATTGGAAGAGGCGGATTCTCAGGTTATCAAGTCGCAAATTGCCCGGCTGCGCAATGTTTACGCAGAGACAGGAAGGAGTTTCAACATTACAGAAATAGCCGGGGGATACCAGATTTTTACCGACCCCAAATACGCGCCGTGGCTTTCAAAATTGTATCGTAAGTCATGCGCAGAGAGGTTTTCCGGGCCCTCTTTAGAAACCCTGGCAATTATCGCCTATCGTCAGCCAATAACCCGCCAGGAAGTTGAAGATATCCGGGGAGTAAATGTAGAGGGGGTGTTGAAGGCGCTTCTGGAGAAGTCGCTGCTGCGGATTAGCGGTCGCAAAGCCATTGTCGGCCGGCCTTTTCTCTACAGCACAAGCAGGCAGTTTCTGGAATTCTTTGGCCTGCAGTCTCTGGACAATCTTCCCGGGTTGGAAGAATTTGGAGAGTTGGCAACGCAAGCGCAAGGAGGCAAACAGGATGTCCGAATTAAAGATGCTACGCAAGAAAATAGACCAGATTGATAGAAAAATTTTAGGCCTTCTAAACGAACGGGCGAAGGTAACGCTCAATATAGGAAACTTAAAGTCAAAGAAAACCAAACCGAGTTTTTCCCCGGACAGAGAGGCCCAGATTTACGAGAGACTTATAAAAGCCAACAAGAGAGGCCTCCTTAAGGACAGCACCATAAAAGCAATATACAGGGAGATAATGTCCGGTTCTCTCTCACTGCAAAATCCTCCGAAAATAGCATATTTAGGGCCGGAGGCCACTTTTGCGCATATAGCGGCGCTTAAAAAATTCGGTAAATCATTAAAATATGTTAAATGCGACAGCATAGCGGATGTCTTTACGGAAGTTGAACGGGACAGGGCTGACTACGGAGTTGTTCCTATCGAAAACTCAACAGAGGGCGCAGTAAATTACACGCTTGATATGTTCATAGATTCCGAACTTAAAATTTGTTCCGAGGCATATTTGCCCATAAAACATACTCTGATGAGTAGAAGCAAAAAAGTTTCTTCTATAGAACGAGTCTATTCTCATCAGCAGGTCTTTGCGCAGTGCCGGAGGTGGCTGGAGACTAATCTGCCGCAGGCTAAATTGATTCCGGTTGCAAGCACTACCGATGCGGCAGGGCGTTATATGGGCCACAGAGGCAGCGCCGCTATTGCAAGTGAATTGGCGGCAGAAAGATACAATCTGAAAATACTAGCCCGTTCGATTGAAGATTCCCCGCATAACATTACCCGCTTTTTAATAATAGGCAAGCAGGAGGTTCAACCAACCGGGCGCGATAAAACTTCTATAGTATTTTCAATGAGAGACAGAGTCGGCGCTTTGCACGATGTGCTGGTGCCTTTTAAGAGAAATAATATAAATCTTACAAAGATAGAATCCAGGCCTTCTAAAAAGAAGCCCTGGAAGTATTATTTTTTCGTGGACCTGCAGAGCCATATCGAGAATAAGGCAGCTAAGCAGGCGTTAAGAGGGCTCCAGAGGTACTGTATTTACTTAAAGGTTTTAGGCTCATATCCTATAGGACAATAGACAGGACGGTAAATGTTAGCCCGAAAAGATATCTTAAAAATAAAACCTTATATTCCGGGAAGGCCCATAGAAGAAGTTAAACGAAAGCAGCGCCTGAAAAAGGTGATAAAGCTCGCTTCTAATGAGAATGCTTTAGGCCCGTCCGCAGAAGCCGTGCGGGCAATAAAGGGCGCATTAGGCCGGGTAAACCGCTACCCCGACGGGGATTGTTTCTATTTAAAGAAAAAACTTGCCCGGAGATTAAAGTTGGCGCCGAAAAACTTGATTTTTGGCTGCGGGTCTGACGAGGTTATCGTTCTGGCCGTGCGGGCCTTTGTGGAAAAGCAAGACGAAGTAATTATTGCCCGCCCCACATTTTTAATTTATGAGCTGGTCAGCCGTATCGCCGGGGCAAAAATAAAACTTATCCCGCTTAAAGGCTTCCGTTATGACCTAAGAGCGATGAAGAATGCGGTTACGCCGAAAACCAAGCTCATCTTTATTGCCAATCCCGATAATCCCACCGGCAGTTATGTGAACGCGAAAGAGGTGGGTGAATTTATGCGGGGCCTGCCCCGGGGCTTAATTATCTATTTTGATGAGGCCTACTATGAGCTGGTAGAAAAGCGCGACTTCCCCGACAGCCTGAAATATTTAAACACCCATAATGTGATTGTTGCGCGCACATTTTCCAAGGCCTATGGCTTAAGCGGCTTAAGAATCGGCTATGGTATCTCCCGCCCGCAGATCATCGATTATATGAACAGAGTGAGAGAGCCTTTTAACGTAAACAGTCTTGCCCAGGCAGCTGCTTTTGCTGCGTTGGATGATAAGGCGCACCTTTTACGCACACGCAGGCTTATTAAGGAAGGCAAAGGCTATCTTTGCAGAAACTTTCGCAAGCTTAATCTCCCTTTTGTGGAAAGCGTAACGAATTTTATTTTGATAAATGCGGGCCCCCGCGCCCGGAAAATCTCGCAGCGCCTGTTGAGGAAAGGGATAATTGTCCGCGATATGCGCGCCTGGGGCATGAATAACTTCATCCGCGTTACCGTAGGCACAATGGCGGAGAACAGGAGTTTTATCAAAGCATTAAAGGAGATTCTAAGGAGGCAGGGATGATTATTGTATTGCGGCCGGATGCAAGTAAAAAGCAAATTGACCATATCATAGAAAGGGTGAAGAAGTTAGGGCTTAAGCCCTGGGTTTCTAAGGGTGCGGAAAGGACCATCATCGGCGTAATCGGCGACGAGGAGGTCTTGCGGATTCAGCCTTTAGAGGTATTTCCGGGCGTTGAGAAAGTAATGCCCATCTTAACCCCTTATAAACTTGTCTCCCGCGATTTTAAAAAGGAAGACAGCCGCATCGAGGTCGGACGCGGGCTTGTGGTGGGAAGTGAGCAGATTATCGTTATGGCCGGGCCCTGCTCTGTGGAGAACGAAAAGCTCCTGGTGGAAATTGCCGGGAGAGTAAAAGAAGCAGGAGCAACTGTTTTAAGAGGGGGCGCATTTAAACCGCGCAGCTCTCCTTATAGTTTTCAGGGGTTGGGAGAGGAGGGGTTAAAGTATCTGGCCCGGGCGAAAAAAGAGACCGGTTTGCTTATCGTTACCGAACTTATGGACACCCGCGATATGGCTTTAGTGGAAAAATATGCCGATATTATTCAGATCGGCGCCAGGAACATGCAAAATTTCAACCTGTTGAAGGTAGTCGGCCGCTCTAAGAAACCGGTGCTGTTAAAAAGAGGGATGTCTTCAACGATTAAAGAGCTTTTGATGTCGGCTGAATACATTCTTTCCGAAGGCAACTTCAACGTTATGCTTTGCGAAAGAGGCATCCGCACTTTTGAAGACTATACCCGTTTTACCCTGGATATCAGCGCTGTTGCGGCAATCAAGGCATTAAGCCACCTTCCCGTCATCGTTGACCCCAGCCACGCCACGGGAAAGTGGGGGCTGGTTGCCTCCTGCGCAAAGGCCGCAGTGGCCGCGGGCTGCGATGGATTATTAATCGAGGTCCACCCTAATCCCGAAGAGGCCCTTTCCGACGGAGCGCAATCGCTCCTGCCGGAGAACTTTAAAACGTTGATGCAGGATTTGAAGAAAATTGCCCGGGCGGCAGGCAGAAAGATATGAAGTTTAACAAGATAGCGATAATAGGCGTAGGCCTAATCGGCGGTTCGATTGGACTGGCCGTAAAGCGAAAGAAGCTGGCCCGGGAAATAGCCGGCGTTTGCCGGCATAAACAGTCTCTGCGAAGAGCCGCAAGAGCAGGGGCCATCGACAAAGGCGCTTTAGATTACAAAGATGCAGTCAGCGGCGCTGATTTGGTCATTCTGGCAGCGCCGGTGAACCAGATTATTAAGCTCGCAAAGAAGATTATTCCTTATTTAAAAAGAGGCTGCCTGGTTACCGATGCGGGCAGCACCAAGGCCGAGATTGTGCGGAGTATAGAGAAGGCTTATGCCCGCAAACAGTTTCACTTTGTGGGCGCGCATCCCCTGGCCGGCTCAGAGAAGAAAGGCGTAATCGGGGCGCGCGCGGATTTATTCGAAGGCGCGCTATGCATTTTAACCAGGAGCAGGAAAACAGACCCATCTGCCCTGAAAAAGGCGGCCGGCTTCTGGAGCAAAATCGGCTGTCGAATAGAGGTGTTGACCGCAGAAAGACACGATAAGATTGTTGCGCTGACGAGTCACTTACCTCATCTGGCGGCTGCCCAGTTAGTTAAGGCGGCTAAAGGTAATTTAGATTTTGCCTCAAGCGGCTTTTGCGATACTACGCGCATTGCCTCATCCAGCGCAGAAATCTGGGCAGATATCTTTTTGACCAACAAAAAATTTATTACGCAGGCTATCGATAGATACATAAAAAACTTGAAAATAATGAGAGATTTAATATCCAGAGGCGATAAAGCAAGATTGTCCGCGGAATTCAAGAAAATAAAAACATTACGGGATGCCCTACAAAAATAAAACGCACAACGAAATCATAGCTATCGATGGGCCGGCCGGTTCCGGCAAAAGCACAGTAGCAAAAGGAGTAGCTAAAAGATTTGGATTTTTATATGTAGATACAGGGGCAATCTATCGCGCCCTTACGCTCGCCGCCATAAAAGAGAAGATTAATCTCAGGGATAGAAAGGCGTTAGCGAAGCTTGCCGCAAGGGCGGATATTCAGCTTAATATGCGCGGCGATTCTCTCAGGGTAGCGCTGGATGGAAAGGATGTAAGCAGGGCAATCCGGGAACAGTCGCTGACCGAAAAGGTTTGCTGCGTAGCTGCGATTAAAGAGGTGCGCGATGAGCTGGTTAAGATGCAGAGAAAATTGGCAAAAAAGGCAAAAGGGGCGGTCCTGGAAGGAAGGGATATCGGCACAGTGGTTTTTCCCGAGGCCAAATATAAATTTTACCTGGATGCCTGGCCTGACGAAAGAACAAGGCGCCGCTTTAAGGAATTGAGGCAAATGGGGCAGAAGGTCAAGGTAGAGGGCATCGCAGAAGATATAGAGAAGCGCGATAAAAGCGATATGACAAGAGAAGTTGCTCCGCTGGCCAGGGCCAGGGATGCTGTGTATATCGATACCACAGAGCTGAGCGTTGAGGATGTGGTAGAGAAAATCTCAAGCCTTATTGGCAACTCCAGATGCTCTATTTGATTGTGCGTTCTCTGGCGATAGGTTTCTTTAAGGTCCTTTTCCGCTTGCAGGTTTTGGGCCTTGAGAATATTCCTTTAAAAGGAGGGTTTATTCTCGCCAGCAATCATGCAAGTTATTTAGACCCCCCTGCTCTAGCCGCGGTTTGCCCGCGCAAACTCTGCTTTTTGGCTAAAGAAGAGCTGTTTATAGGTGTTTTGGGGCGCCTGATTGCCAATTTAAATGCTTTTCCAATAAAAGGCCAACCCGGTGAGCTGGTGTCTTTACGCCGGGCCATTAAAGAATTGCAGGCAGGCCGGGCATTGGCTATTTTTCCTGAAGGGAGAAGGACTGCTGGTGGCCGGCTGGGTAAGCCGATGCCGGGAGTGGGGCTCTTAGCCGCAAAAACGGGCGTCTGTATAGTGCCGGCTTTTATTGAGGGAAGCAACAGGGCTTTGCCTATAGATAGTAAATTTATCCGTCTGAAAAAGATAAAAGTCTATTTTGGCAAACCTCTTTGGCCGCAAGCGGTTAGCGCGCGCTTAGCCGGAGAAGATTTTTATCAAGCGCTTGCCGCAAGGACAATGGAAGAAATCGGCCGGTTAAAACCTCAAGCTAACAATGAAAATTAAACTGAGTAAATATTGTGATTTTTGTTTCGGCGTAAAAAGGGCGGTGCGGCTTATTGAAGAGGCTTTAGACAAGAGGAAAGAGCCGCTCTATTCCCTGGGCCCTTTTATACATAACCCCCGGGTGGTCGAACAATTTTCCAAAAAAGGCCTGAAGACGGCTTCAAGCCTAAGAGACATAAAAAGGGGAACCCTGGTAATCCGTTCTCACGGCATTTCTCCGGATGTGGTTAAGAAAGTAAGGGCCTCGGGCATTAAATTGCTGGACGTTACCTGCCCCAATGTAAAAAAGTCTCAAAAGGTTGCCGGCGAGCTTGCGCGCCGGGACTATAAAGTAATAATTGTGGGCGATAAGGCCCATCCCGAAGTCAAATCTCTGGTTGGCGCCGCCGGCGGCCGGGCTTTTGTAGTCAACCGCCCTCAGGCGCTAAAAAAACTGAAATTAAACGCAGCTAAGGCCGGGGTAATTGTCCAGACTACGCAGTCTAAGAGCAGTTATTTAAAAATCCTTACCCGGCTTCTGGAAAAGAATTTCTCCGAGATAAAAATATACAATACTATCTGTGAGGATACGCTGTGCAGGCAGGAAGAGGCGTCCGAGATTGCCCGCAATGTTGAAATAATGCTGGTATTAGGCGGGAAGATGAGCGCCAATTCCCGCAGGCTTGCAGAGATTTGCAGGGCTCACGGCACGCCCACTTATCATATAGAATCAGGCTCTCAAATTAAAGCGGGATGGTTGAGGGGCAAGACTTGCGTCGGTATAGCCGGCGGCGCCTCTACTCCTAAATGGATTGTCGATGAAGTAATTAACCAAATAAAACAAAAAAATAATACAAGAAAGAGGTGACTGTTATAAATGTTCGGTAAAACTAAACAAGAAAATCTGGACAAATTTTATGAAGACAGCTTTAAAGACATCAAGGAAGGAGAGCTCGTCAAGGGTAAGATTGTGGCGATTACGCCCAAAGAGGCCCTGATAGACATAGGGTATAAATCCGAAGGATGTATACCTTTAAATGAATTTCCCGACCGTTCGTCTTTAAAAATCGGCGATGAGGTAGAAGTGCTTTTAGAGTCCAAGGAGAATGAGGACGGTATGGTTGTGCTTTCTAAATGGAAGGCCGACCGCAAAGCGGGCTGGGAAAGAATTATGAAAGAATACAATGAAGGCGATGTTATTGAAGGGCGCGTCTTGCGGAAGGTAAAAGGCGGCATGATGGTCGATGTGGGCCTTGAGGCCTTTTTGCCTGGGTCTTTAGTGGCGCTGCGGGGTTTTTCTAATCTCGACCAATATGTCGGGCAGACGCTCAAATTTAAGATTGTGAAGATAAATAAGTTAAGGAGAAATATTGTTCTTTCGCGCAAAGATGTTTTGAAGCAGGAGCAGCAGGAATCGCGCGCAAAACTAATCCATACGCTGAAAAAAGATGAAGTCCGCCCGGGCGTGGTTAAAAATATTACCGATTTCGGCGCCTTTATTGATTTAGGCGGTATAGACGGGCTTTTGCATATTACGGATATGAGCTGGGGAAGAGTAAGCCACCCCAGCGAGATTGTCGCTTTAGGCGACAAAATCGATGTGGTAATTTTAAATGTTGACCGGGAAAATCTGAAGGTCTCTTTAGGCCTGAAACAGAAGACCCCCAGCCCCTGGCAGGATGTAGAGAAGAAATATCCTGTAGGCACAAAGGTCAAAGGCAAGGTGGTGAACATCCTTCCTTACGGGGCATTTATTGAGCTGGAGAAGGGCTTAGAGGGCCTTGTGCATATTTCTGAACTTTCCTGGTCACGCAGAATTAGCCATCCTAACGAAGTGCTGGCTATCGGCGATGTGATAGAAGCGGTAGTTTTGAATGTGGACTCTCGGGCGCAGAAGATTTCCTTAGGGTTAAAACAGATGGAAGCTAACCCCTGGCTTAAGGCAAAGGAGCGCTACCCGGTCGGTTCAAAGGTTAAAGGGAAAGTCCGCACTTTAACCGAATACGGCGCCTTTGTAGAATTAGAAGTAGGGATTGACGGGTTAATCCATATTTCGGATATGTCCTGGACAAAGAGGCTAACTCACCCCGAAGAAATTCTCAAGAAGGGCCATAAAGTAGAAGCAGTTGTGCTTTCCGTTGACCAGGAAAATAGAAAAATAGGCTTGGGGTTGAAACAATTGACGCCCGACCCCTGGCCGCAAATACTGAAGAAGTATCCTGTGGGCATGGAGCTGGAAGGGACGGTTACTAAGGTAACTAATTTCGGCGCCTTTGTGGAATTAGAGAAAGATTTAGAAGGACTGCTGAATATCTCTGAATTGAAAGAGCCGGTTTCAGGCAACCCTGCCGATATCTTTAAGATAGGAGATAAAATAAAGGCAAGGATTGCCAGGGCTGAGGCAGAACTTCGCAAAATTTCCTTAACTATGAAAGAGCAGTAAAGATGGCTGTGCTCAAAGACGTAGATAAGCAGATACAGATAATTAAACGCGCCGCAGTGGAAATTATCTCTGAAGAGGGCTTGCGTAAAAAGATTGAAAATTCGGTTAAATTGAACAGGCCTTTAATTATTAAGGCCGGTTTTGACCCTTCCGCGCCCGATATCCACCTGGGGCACACGGTGCTTTTGCGCAAACTTCGCCATTTCCAGCAATTGGGGCATAGGATAATTTTTCTCATCGGCGATTTTACGGCAATGATTGGCGACCCTTCGGGAAGAGATGAGATGCGCCCGCGGCTGACTAAAACACAGGTCCTGGCGAATGCAAAGACATATCAAAAACAGGTAGGCAAGATATTAGATATCAAGAAAGTCAAGATTGTTTTTAACAGCGCCTGGTTAGCCAAATTGACTACAGATGAGATGGCGCAACTACTCTCAAAATATACAGTGGCCAGGGTGCTGGAAAGAGACGACTTCTTAAAACGCTACAAAGAGGGTAAAGATATCAGTATGCTGGAGTTCTTTTATCCTTTGCTTCAGGCTTATGATTCCGTAGTTCTGCGGGCAGATGTAGAACTCGGAGGCACAGATCAGAAGTTCAATCTATTGATGGGGCGGACAATTCAGGAAAGATACGGCCAAGATTCCCAAACTGTAATTACGATGCCGCTTTTAGAAGGCACTGACGGTGTGCAAAAAATGAGCAAGTCTTACGCAAACTATATAGGGATAAATGAGCCGGCAGGCGATATGTATGGGAAAATTATGTCTCTGCCGGATAAATTAATAGAAAAATACTACGAACTTTTAACCGATATCGATTTAACTTCAATAAAAGATATGCATCCTATGGAGGCAAAAAAGAGGCTTGCAAAAGAAATTGTCTGTCAGTACCACAGAGAAAAGAAAGCGCTGGAAGCGCAAACTAATTTTGAGAAAATATTTCAAGAGAGAGATCCATTTACCGGAGTTGAGCCTAGGGATATACCGGTAAATTTAATTACGACAGCAGAGGAAGGTTTGTTGTTAAGCAATCTTTTGTGTTTGCCCCAGGCTTTAAATCTTGTAAAAAGCAAGAGCGAATTTCGCCGCCTAATAGGCCAGGGCGCCGTTACAGTCAACGCAGAGAGAATAACCGACCTCAACTACCGCTTAGAGCCGAATAAGGAATACTGCATCAAGGTGGGCAAAACCAGGTTTTCCAAGATCGTTTTAAGGTAGAACCTCAGGCGCAATAAATTGCGCCCCTACATTGTAGGGGTTTGATTTATCAAACCCTTTTCTCAAAAAAAGACTTGACAAGATAACTCCGGTATGTTATAAATGTGTCACATCTTAAGAGTTTAGATTCTTGACAAAATAACAAAATTGTGCTATACTTGTAGATTGGATAGACGTGGGAAGCGAACGTAAGGCCATGTATCTGCAAGGAGTTGACTTGAAGAGATTCATTGACAAATTTGGTTATTTTTTGAAGTTTTGATTTGAGAGGATGTGAGGGCATCGAGACATCGTCTTGATGCCCTTTTTCTTTGCTCTTTGAAAATTCAATAGCCAAGCAAGAACCCCGAAAAGCCAGAACAAATTCGGTGACAATTTTTTTGGAGAGTTTGATCCTGGCTCAGAACGAACGCTGGCGGCGTGGATTAGGCATGCAAGTCGAGCGATGCTTGACTTTTTTTTGTCAAGTAGAGCGGCAAACGGGTGAGTAACGCGTAGATAATCTGCCTTCAAATTGGGAACAACTTGCCGAAAGGCGGGCTAATACCGAATGAGACTACATCTTCGCATGGAGAAGTAGTTAAAGGCGGGGATTTTTTAAATTTTCGTAAGAGAATTTAAAAGACCTGTCGTTTGAAGAGGAATCTGCGACCTATCAGCTAGTTGGTGAGGTAACGGCTCACCAAGGCATTTGACGGGTAGCTGGTCTGAGAGGATGGTCAGCCACACTGGGACTGAGACACTGCCCAGACTCCTACGGGAGGCTGCA
>JAHIIS010000091.1 GCA_018899075.1 Candidatus Omnitrophota bacterium
ACGATTTATACTGGCCACGAGAAGAATCCTTTTGGGAGGGAGTATCTGTAGGAGGGATGGAGGGCAATCTCAATCTCAGTCCGGAGAAGGCAGAGTCTTGTGAATTCGGCGTTTCCACTTATTTCTTCAAGGCCCTCTGGACAGATGTAACCTATTTTCGCAATCGCGCAGAAGGCCTGATTATCTGGAATCCGGATGCCAATGGCTGGTGGCGGCCGGAGAATGTTTCTACGGCTATTATTCAGGGCATGGAATTAAGTACCGATTTTGTAATCTGGGAAAGATTAAAGGCCAATTTTAATTATACCCTTTTATATGCCAAGGACAAAGACACGAAAAAATGGCTGGTTTATCGCCCCCGGCATCAATACAAGCTGAACCTTAATTATAAGACCGAAAACGACTGGACATACGACTTTGCCTGGCGCTATGTCACCAAAAGATTTGTTGACAAGGACAATTTGGACTCACTGGGACATTATTGGGTTGCCGATGCAAGCATCTCCAAAAAGTTTTGCGATATCTGGGAGTTTCAGATTAGTGCCAAAAACCTCTTTGACCAGGATTATGAAGAGGAGGAAGGCTACCCTATGCCCGGGACCCAGGTTTTGACCAGCCTGAAATGCGAGTTTTGACCTTCTTAATAATATTTTTGTTTAACATTTGCGCTATAGGTTTTTGTTCTCCGGAAAACTCTTCTTGTTATCCCGAAAGAATAATCTCCTTAGGACCTGCCTTAACCGCACAACTTTGCCTTTTGGGCGTAGAAGATAAACTGGTGGGGGTAACTACATATTGCCGGATGCCGTCTCAAGCTCAACAGAAAGAGAAGGTGGGCACGGTGATAGAAGTGAATTTAGAAAAGGTTATAAGCCTCAGGCCCGATTTAGTAGTGGCAACGCCTTTAACAAATCTGAAGACAAAAGAAAAATTAAAGGATTTAGGGATAAGAGTAGCGAGTTTCCCTTCACCTAAAAATTTTTCCCAGGTTTGTGAGCAATTTCTGGAATTAGGCAGAATTGTAGGAAGGGAAAAAGAAGCGCAAGACATTGCCCGTCAGGCAAAATATAAGGTAGGTCTTATTAAAAAAAGCATTGAACAGCTGCCCAGGCCGAAGGTCTTTATTCAGGTAGGGGCAAGGCCTTTATATACCGTAACAGAAGACTCCTTTATTAACGATGTTATCAAGCTTGCCGGGGGAAGAAATATTGCCCAGGGTTTAAAGAGCGGCCTTTATAGCCGGGAACAGGTGCTCAAGGAAGACCCCGACTACATAATCATTGTAACAATGGGCATTGCCGCAGTAGCAGAGCGAAAGGCATGGGAAAGCTTTGAGGCCTTAAATGCGGTGAGCAGTAATAGGATTTATATTATCGATTCTTATAAAATCTGCAGCCCCACCCCGGTAACTTTTGTTGAGGCGCTGCAGGAGATGGTTGCTATTCTTCATCCCGAAAGGGCGCAAGCGATAAAAAGAGATGAATAAAAAATTAATTCGCTGGATTAGCTGGATATTGTTTCTGGGGGGAATTCTCTTCACGGTGAGCCTCTTTTCGTTATGCGTGGGCTCAGCAGGCATACCGCTTAAAAAAATTATCGCTTTAATCCTTGAAGGCAAGAGGACAGTCGAATATAGCATCCTTTTTGACATTCGCCTGCCGCGTATTATATTAGGATTTGCCGTAGGAAGCGCCTTAAGTATTGCCGGTGTCCTCTTACAGGGAATGTTTCGCAATCCTCTGGTTGAGCCATATACCTTAGGGATTTCAGGCGGGGCGGCATTAGGCGTATGTTTGAATATTGCCTTAAGGCTAAGCGGCAGATTGGGCATTTTGTCTATTCCACTAACAGGATTCCTGGGCGCATTGATTGTGGTAGTGGTTGTTTATTCTTTAAGCACAAGAAAGGGAATTTTTAAAATTCAAGGACTTCTGCTTACAGGTGTAATGCTCAGTTTTATTTGCTCATCCCTGGTTATGCTCATTATGGCTATTTCCCGGGCAGAAGACCTTCACGGAATTATTTTCTGGATAATGGGCTCTTTAGGAGAGCCGCAGGGGTTTCTTATAAAAGTCGTATTTTTGGTATCTATGCTGGGCCTGTTTATATCTTATCTGCTCTGCGCAGACCTCAATGCCCTTTCTTTAGGAGAAGAAGAGGCGCAGCATTTAGGTATAAACGTGGAAAGGACAAAAAGATTACTTTTTCTTACAGCTTCTTTACTTACGGGCTGCAGCGTCTCGGCAGCAGGAATAATTGGATTTGTAGGATTGGTAGTTCCCCATTTTATGCGTATGATTGTAGGCAGCGACCACCGCATACTCCTTGTTACTTCTTCTCTTGCCGGCGGGGCCTTTCTTATCCTTTGTGATACTCTGGCCAGAACCGTCATTTCCCCCTTAGAGTTGCCTGTAGGGGTGATTACCGGGATAGTGGGGGGCAGCCTCTTTGTTTACGCCTTAAGCAAAAGGCAGGTTTCTTGGGGAGGAAAATAGTGCTTAGAATAAAGAATCTAACTTGCGGCTACGATTCAAAAATTGTTCTTAAAGATATCAATTTTAAAATAGAAACCAAGGAACTGGTGGGAATAATCGGCCCTAACGGCTCAGGCAAAACTACCCTTCTTCGGGCTGTAAGCGGAGTGCTTAAGCCAAAGGAAGGGGCAATTTTCTTAGAAGAAAAAGATATTCGGCTAAGAGGAGTAAAAGAGCTGGCTTGTGAGCTCGCCGTGGTTTCGCAAACTTCACCCCTAAATCATATGACGGTAGAAGAGTTTGTCCTTCTGGGAAGGATTCCCCATTATCAACGGTTTCAATTTTTAGAGACAAAAAAGGATATAGAGATTGCTGAAAGGTCTATGAGTTTAACCGATACCCTCAAACTTAAACACCGGCCTTTAGCAGAGATAAGCGGGGGAGAGAGGCAACTGGTGGTTATTGCCCGTGCGTTGACGCAAGAGCCGAGGTTGCTTTTATTGGATGAGCCAACAGCGCATTTAGATATAACTCATCAGGCAGGGGTTTTAGACCTGATAAAGAAGCTGAATAGAGAATTCGGACTTACGGTAATTATGGTTTTGCATGACCTTAATTTAGCCAGCGAATACTGTCATCGCCTGCTTCTTATTAATGAAGGACGCATCCACAAGGCCGGCTTGCCCGAGGAGGTATTGAACTACCAGATTATTGAAGAGGTTTACAAGACAGTGGTGGTTGTAGAAAAGAATCCCGTTTCTTCCAAGCCGTATATATTAATAGTTCCTGAGGAAGAAAGGCAAAAAGAGAGAAGTCGATAAGTTCTAATCGATTTTCCAAATTGACAAAGGGGAGGCTGTATGTTATATTAAAACTGCCTGTGGCTTTTGCCCTTTACTTTGCTTAAATCCCGGGCAAAGTTAAAGGGTAATGGGAAAGAGATGGCTTGAGAAGATTAAATGTCTTGCATATAGTCACGAAGCTGGAATTAGGTGGTGCGCAGAAGAACGCTTTATATATTGTAAGTCTTTTGAATAAAGACAGATATAATCTTTCTCTTGCCAGCTCAAATGAAGGGATTTTAGTCCCCGATGCCTTAAATATTCCCCAGATAAATGCTACCTTTTTGCCTACCCTTAAGCGCGCCATAGACCCCCTGAAGGATTTTATAACCCTCATCAGCCTTACCAGGCTCATTAAAAATAAAAAGTTTGATATTGTGCACACCCATAGTTCCAAAGCAGGGATTTTAGGCCGCTGGGCGGCTAAGCTAGCCGGTGTGCCTGTGGTTCTGCATAGTGTCCATGGTTGGGGCTTCCATCATCGCCAAAACCCACTCACCAGAAGGCTCTTTATCTACCTGGAACGAATAACCGCTAAGATTACTAACAGGTTAATTGCTGTCTCGCAAAGCGACATCAAAAGGGGGCTAAATGCCCGCATTGGCACGGAGGATAAGTATGCCTTGGTTAGATATGGCATCCCCTTACAGGAATTTACTGATTGTCAGGTGGATATCAAAAAGAAAAAGGAGGAATTGGGGTTAAAGACAGATTCTAAAGTTGTGGGGATGGTTGCCTGTTTTAAACCCCAAAAGGCCCCTGAGGATTTTCTCAGAGCAGCAGTTCTTGTAAAAAAGGATTTTCCGGAAGCAAAATTTCTTTTAGTTGGCGATGGAGCTTTGCGCAGGAAATTAGAAGGCTTAAGGAAAAGGTTTGTTCTGGAGAAAGAGGTTATTTTCACAGGGTGGCGCCGCGATATCCCCCAGATTTTGTCTATCTTGGATGTATTTGTGTTGACCTCTTTATGGGAGGGCTCACCAATAGTCCTTTTGGAGGCTATGGCCTGCGCTTTACCGGTTGTGGCTACCTCAACCGGGGGCGCGCAAGAGACAATCCATAATGGGAGTAGCGGCTTCATAGTGAATTTTGGTGATATTGAAGCTATGGCCCAGAGAATTGTTAGCCTTTTGAGGAACACTAACCTTGCCCGCAAAATGGGCCAAGAGGGGAGAAACTTGCTTGATCCTTCTTTTGAAGTAGAACATATGGTAAAGCAGGTAGACAGGCTTTACCAGACTCTATGGAAGGAGAAAAAACTGTGTTAGGATATATCCTTGTTTTCTTAGCTGCCTTGGCTTTGGGGCTGATTTTGATTGCTTTGCTTAGAAGCCTTGCCTTAAAGGCCAACTTTGTGAGTCCCCAGGGTATAACCCGCTTGGGCGGCCTGGGTATGTGGCTGGCTTTTTCTATCGTCTGTATTTTAGGGGGCTCAATTTACGGAGTCCTGAGTAAAACAGGCTGGGGGATAATCCTGGGTTCCGGCCTCCTGGTGGCATTTGGTATAATCGACGACTATAAAAAAGAACTTTCTGTGCCTATTAAATTCCTGGTTCAGATTATCGCTACTATTTTGCTTATTTTTTCTGGCATAAAGACGCAAATTATCTATATCGGGCCTTATTTAAATCTACTTGTTACTTTCCTTTGGGTCCTGGGAATAACCAATGCCTTTAATCACTTAGATATAATGGACGGACTGGCAGGGGGAATTGCCGCTATATCTTCGGCAACGTTTTTCTTTATTGCTTTATTTAATGCCAATCTTTCTATAGCAGTTGCCTCTTTGGCCCTGACAGCGGTAACATTAAGTTTTTTGCGCTATAATTTATCTTCAATAAAAGTTTATATGGGAAATTCGGGAAGCCACTTTTTGGGTTTTGCGCTTTCCGCTATCGCTATAGCAATAAGTTATGCTCCTTTAGAGAGGAAAATAGCTTTAGTTTGCCCGATTCTTGTTCTGGGGCTTCCTGTATATGACACATTGTTTGTTATGTTTATGAGGGCAAGAAAAGGAAGGTCGATTTTTAAGAAAAGCGACGACCACTTTGCCTTAAGGCTTAAAGCTTTAGGCTATTCTCAGAAGAAGGCCCTTGCCTTTATGTGTCTGTTTGGTTTATTCTTTAGCCTCAGCGCTCTAATTATTAGCCGGGTTTCCAACCAGATAGGCACAATTATCCTGTTCGTGGTAATTCTTGTCTGTTTAGTTTTAGGCAAAAAGGTAAGTCAACGCTCGAATGAAATGAGTAAAGAAAAAAATAATAAAGAGTGTTCTTCTAAAGGATTAAGCCTGTGATAAAAAAAGTACTAATTACAGGAGGGGCGGGTTTAATAGGAAGCTCTGCTGCAGAATATTATGCCAGGAAAGGCACAGATGTAATTGTTTTTGATAATCTAATGCGCTCTAACATATTCGGCTATAGGAAGAAAAGTGTGGAGTACAACTGGAGGTACCTGGCAAAATATCCTAATATTAAAAGAATAAAAGGGGATGTGAGAAATAAAAGAGACCTTCTCGAAGTTATTACAAAAAAAGTAGATATGGTAATTCATGCTGCCGGCCAACCGGGCGTCCCCTCTTCTGTGCGCAATCCAGAACTGGATTTCTCTATAAATGCCCAAGGGACCTTAAATGTCTTAGAGTGCTTAAGGAAAGTATCGCCTCAAGCTACTTTTATATATTGTTCAACAAACAAAGTTTACGGAGAAAATGTAGATAAAACCCCTCTAAGAGAATTAAAGACACGCTATATTTACAAAAATATTGAAGGAATCTCAGAAAAGACGGCTGTTGATAAGTGCGGACACACGCCCTATGGTGTAAGTAAATATGTAGGAGACATCTATACCCAGGAATACGCTTACTTGTATGGAATGAAGACAGCAGTTTTTAGGATGAGTTGTACCTATGGACCCCGTCAGTTCGGGTTTGAAGATCAGGGATGGGTTGCCCATTTTATTATATCTACTTTAACCAACAGGCCAATAACTATATATGGCAACGGAAAGCAGGTGAGAGACCTTCTCTATGTGGAAGATTTGATAAGGGCCTTTAATTTATTTGCCAAAACCAAGACGAAACATGCGGTTTACAATATTGGAGGAGGTCATGGCAATACATTATCTCTGTTAGAATTCTTGGATATTTTGAGGAAGAAATTAGACAAAGAACCAAAAGTAAAATTTGCCCGTTGGCGGCCTTCTGACCAGAAGGTATATATTTCCGATATATCTAAGATTGAGAATGAGCTTGGCTGGAGCCCTAATGTATCAGCAAAAGATGGCATAGAGAGATTAATCTCCTGGATAAAAGAAAACAAAAACTTATTTAAATAACCAGGTGCTGAATATTTGATAAAATTAAAATGGCGAATATAATATTAGGTTAATGAAAAAAAGTAAAACCTTAATTATAGGAGCAGGGTTAGCCGGCTTAAGTGCATCATTTTTTCTGAAGAGGGATTATCGGATTTTTGAGAAGGAAGCCACTCCGGGCGGACTTTGTCGCTCCCGGCACTTCAATGGTTATACCTTTGATTATGATGGGCACCTGCTCCATTTTAGAGATAAGGATATCTTAAATCTGGTGCAAAAGCTAATGGGGGGTAATTTAATATGCACTAGAAGAAATTCGTGGATTAACTCTTTTGGTTGTTATACCCGATATCCTTTTCAGGCCAATCTATTTGGTTTGCCTAAAAATGTAATCAAAGAGTGTGTTTTGGGCTTTATCGATGCCCAGCTAAATGGCAATGTCAATAAATACAATCAGACTAACTTTAAACAGTGGACTTTGCGAACCTTTGGTCCGGGCATAGCCAGACATTTTATGCTACCCTATAATAACAAGTTCTGGACTATTCCTGCTCATAGGCTTACTTGTGAATGGGTGGACGGCTACATCCCCATACCTTCGATCAAAGATGTGCTAGGCGGCACTATTGCCCAGAGCAAAAAGCGCTTTGGTTATAATGCCCAATTCTGGTATCCCCGCAAAGGAGGAATAGAAAACCTTATTTTTGCTTTGCGAAGGCGTATTAAAAATAACATTCACACTTTGCATCAGGTAGCAGAAATTGACCTAAAGACAAGAACTGTCACTTTCTGCAATGGCAGAAAAGCAAGATTTATTAATTTAATTTCAACTTTACCCTTGCCGGAAATGCTTAAACTTATTCCACATCTGCCTCCAAAAATAAAGGCGGCCTTAAGTAAACTGAAATATACTTCTGTCTTTTGCCTTAACCTGGGTGTAGCCAGAGGCAATATTAGCGATAAACACTGGGTATATTTCCCGGAAAAAAAAATTATTTTCTTTCGCGTTGGCTTTCCTCATAACTTTTCTTCTGCTTTAGTCCCTCCAGGCAAAAGTTCCCTATATGCGGAGGTTTCCTACTCTCCAGATAGACCGGTAAATAAAAAGGATTTAGTTAAGAGGATATTAAAAGACCTGCGCAAAGTAGAAATTTTATCTGCCGCCGACACAATTGAGGTTTGTGAACCGGTGGATATCGAATATGCTTATATAATCTACGACCGTAACTATACAGAAAGCACAAAAACAATTCGGGAATATCTAAATCAGCACCATATTTACCCTATTGGCCGATACGGACGCTGGAAATATATGACTATGGAAGATACCATACTTGATGGAAAGAAGATAGCTGAAGTTTTACAAGGAGATAAGATAGCTCAAGGATGCTTAAGGGAAAAATAAAGAGTATATATATGCATCGCCATACCCTATGGGCTATGGCCATCAAGCAACTCAAATCAAGATACGCTGGTTCTATTTTAGGATTCTGGTTGGCAATAGTAAATCCTTTATTGATTATGTTTGCAATAACCTTTGTGTTTAACATCATCTTTAAAATAGAAATAAAGAACTTTCCTCTTTTTGTTCTTTCGGGAATATTTCCCTGGATGTTTTTTTCCAATGC